>LKND01000130.1 GCA_001564275.1 Natrialbaceae archaeon Tc-Br11_E2g14
ACGGGCCACACTCGACGGTCCCGCCGACCGACACCGAAGACGAGGCAGCTACCGGTCCGCGCCACTCGACCGTTCCCCGACGACCGGCAAGGTCGGATGACGATCCACCCAAACGCCTCTACGGTCTCCGACTCCGAAACGCCGCAGACAGCGGCGAGGGCAATCGATGAGCGGCCCAAAACCCACCCGCGATCAGGGCGATCTCGCTGAGATGCTGGAGACGCTGCTCGACAAGGGCGTCGTGATCAACGCCGACATCGCGGTCTCGGTCGGTGACACCGAACTGCTCGGGGTGAAACTTCGCGCCGCGGTTGCCTCGTTCGAGACGGCCGCCGCCTACGGACTGGAGTTCCCCGGCGGAACCGACATGGACCGGGTCCGGTACGTCGCCGACGTCGACGAGATTCCGGATCGTGACGAGGGTGTCACCGAAGTAGTGTTCGACGCGGCGGAGCAGTCGTCCGGTGACCGTGAGGATACAGGCGACACAGCCACAACGGACCCAGAGGCCACGACTACGGAGACTGACAACGACAGATGAGTGAACGGATCGACATCGGGGGCGCTGACGACCCGGATGCGGCCGAGCTCCGATCGGGGCTCGTCACGCTCGTGTTGTCGCTGGTCGAAATCGTCGACGAAGCGCTCGAACGCGAGGCTGTCCGCCGGATGGAGTCAGGTGATCTCGACCCCGAGGAGATCGAACGGCTCGGCCGGCATCTGGCCACGCTCGACGAGGAAATCACAGCACTGGAACGGCGCGAGGGCGTCGAGGACGCCGTCAGCGAGTTGCGCGGGCAACTCGATGGGGTCGTCGACGACGCACTGACCGGACTGGACGACCAGACACGGGCCGAACTGGAGCCAGAGGGATGGACTGACTCCAGTGGGGGCGTGACCGACGCCGACGAGAGACACGACGACGACGATGGGTGATCGCAGATGAACGACAGCGCCACAACGGATGTGACTGCACAGTATCTGTACTGTCTGGTGGCAGCGAGTGACGATGAGACGCTTGCTGTCCGTGGCATCGACGACGCTACTGTCTCGGTAGTGACGGCCGACGGTGTAGGTGCGGTAACGTCGCCCACACTGGACCAGATCGACACCGACTCTGAACTCGCCGTCAAACGGTTGCTGGTCGCCCACCAGCGAGTCGTTGACGCCGCGATGGAGCAATACGGCACTCCGCTGCCGGTCCAGGCGACCACCGCGATCGACGGCGATGAGGATGCCGTCCGGGAGTGGCTCGCCGATCGATCAGCGCTCTTGCGTACGGAACTCGACTCGCTGGCTGGTGATCGAGAGTATCACATCACGGTCACCTGGGCGGACGAGGCCGCGACAGCCGCCGCCCACGAGGCTGACGATCGACTCGACGACCTGAAACGGACCGTCGAGGAGGCAGGTCCCGGTGAATCCTACCTCCGGGAGAAACAGTACGAGGGTGTACTCGGGGAGGCAGTTGCCGAGGTAGAGAGGGAGTTGGCGGCAGAAACCAGGACACACGTCGCGAGCGTCGCCCGTTCGGTCGTCGATCGAGCCAGCGCGAGTGGCGTCTCCTTCGCCAAGACGGACGGTGACGCCGTCGTCCGCCTCGCAGCGCTGACAGCGCGTGACGACGAGGACGCCCTCGGCGAGGCGCTGGATACGATCGCCGATCGGGAGGGTGTCACCGTCCGGTTTACCGGGCCGTGGGCACCGTACTCGTTCGTCCCGGAACTGGAGATGGAGGGCGAAAAATGAAACCGTCAAAAGACGCCACAGCAGTCGTAGATCTGGTCGATGTGCTCCTGGCCGATGGGGCGGTGCTTGCAGCCGATGTCGTCATCTCGGTCGCGGAAATTCCGCTCGTCGGCGTCCAGGCGCGTGTCCTGCTTGCGGGTATGACGCGACTCTCCGAGGAGGGAATTTTCGAGGACTGGGATCGCGAGATTCGCGATCGGGCCCGCCGGGAACCGGACGGCGTCGAGGGGAGCGAGTAGTCTCAGAGCTGGTCGAGGAGGTCCGACTTCGTTGCCTTGAACTCCTCGTCGGTGAGGACGTCGTTGTCGTGTAACTCTTTGAGTCGTTCGAGCGTCGCCAGCGGATCGTCGGTTCGATCGCGATTGTCGTCGGTGCTGGCCCCAGCGGTAGCGCTCGCGTCGGTCCCGCTGTCGTCGTCACTCTCTTCGGGTTCGGCCCCTGCTGCGATCCGCGGTTTCGGACCGGCTCCATCGCCGACTGCGGTCTGCTCTGCGTTCGATACGTTCGGACCCTCGGTAGTGGGGGCCGATTCGAGCAACGTGACGGTCGAATCGAGGGCGCGCTCCTGATAGGAGGCGTCGACCCACAGGTGGTAGGTCTCCTCCGTTGTATACACGACCACGCGATGTTTCAGCAGCCCGGTGTGGTACTCCCCGCCGGTTACCGACTCGAGTGAGACAGCTCGATGCCAGTCGCCGTCCTTCTGGCCGACCAGCAACAGGAGTCGCCGGTCGGTAACGATGAACACCGAACTCGCGCTTCCATCGGGGGTGATTGTGTTGCGTTTCGAGTCGATGCCGACCCCTTTCAGATCGTTGAAGAGGGTCGCACGGGGCTGTTCGTCCGGTTCGAGATAGGCGATCGGTGGGTCACCATAGAGAAAGAACTCACCAGTGTACTCGTTGCCGCCAACGAGTAGTTTCTCGGAGACCGTCTCTGTCTGTGCGCTCGCTGTGAGCCGTCGTTTACGACGGCTGATATCCTTAGTCATGCGGTGTTCGGTCCGTTATCGCCATTCGTAGCGCGTGCTGTCTCTCTCGTGACACGACAGACGAACCACTGCAAGTCCAGACCCCATCCCCCGGCCGCCGAACTGTTAGATCAATACTGTTCACTTGATGTCCAGTCGTTCCGCATTACTATTTAATCCTTTTGTTTATACATTCTTCATTGTGGTAAGTATCGAGGTAAAATGTAACGAATGTCATAATCGATGGCTATGTCGGTAGCTACAGTCGATCGTCGTCCATAGGGTGAGCGCCCACGACTGCAGTCGTGAGAGACGCTCAAAAGCGGTGCAAGCGACCCGGTTCAGATCTGGTCAAGGAGGTCGGATTTCTTCTCCTGGAACTCCTCGTCAGTGAGGACGCCGTCGTCGTGTAACTCCTTGAGTCGTTCGAGCGTCTCCAGCGGATCGTCGTCGGCAGTGGTATCGTCGGCCGACGTCTCACTGCCGGCAGCCGTGTCGGTTCCGGTCGGTCCGGCCCGATCGGCTGTCCCCCCGATACCGTCGCTGACGGCACTCGGTGTCGCTCCCGTGTCAGTCGACGCCGCCACACTCCGTTCAGCAGCCGATTCCAGTATCTCGGCGGTCGCAGCAAGGTCGCGCTCGTCGTAGGAGGCGTCGATCCACAGGTGGTAGCTATGTTCCTGCGTGTCGACCACCACTCGGTGTTTCATCAGCCCAGTGTGGTACTCGCCACCCGTTACCGCATCGAGGGAGATCGTACGCTGCCAGTCACCGTCTTGCTGACCCACCAGCAACAGGAGTCGCTGGTCGGTGACGATGAACACCGAACTCGCGCTTCCGTCTGGCGTGACAGTGTTGCGTTTCGAATCGATTCCGATCCCTTTCAGATCGTTGAACAGGATCACGTGGGGCTGTTCGTCCGGTTCGAGATGGGCGATCGGTGGGTCATCGTACAGGAGGTACTCGCCCGTATACTCGTCACCGCCGAGGAGCAGTTCCTCGGTGACTGTTTCGGTGCTTGCACCCGCTGCGAGCTGTCGTGCGCGGTTCGTTGAATCGTCTGTCATGCGTTCGGTAATCGTGGGTTACTGTTTCGAGTTTCCGAGATCCAGGGCGCTCACTGCATCGAGTTCCGGAAGCCGAGCAAGACTCGCCTGACTTCGCAACGCGATGAAGCCAAAGCCGACCTTCGCGATGAGGTCAGCGTAGACGTACAGCATGATCTCGACTTCCAGAGAGATGATACCGAGGCCAGGCGGTGAGAGTACCCAGAGGATCGGATAGAACGACCAGATGATGATCGTGAGGTTTCGGAGCTTTCGGAACAGACCGACAACTGGGGAGGGTCGGGCGGCGACGGCGTCGGTGAGGCCGATCGTCAGCCCGTAAATCAGCGGAACGTACGCGATGGTGCCGATCGCAAAGAACAGCCACGTAATCGTGGTGTCGGCGACGACGGCGGCGACGAGTCCGGCAACCATCACGACCAGATCGAGGACGACCAGCGTCGCGATGTACCGCCGGCTGAGTCCGGCGAGCAAGCCGAGATAGATAACGATCAGCGGCGTTGCGAGAATCCACTGGAGGTACTGGGCGACCTGCACAGTCGCGCCATCGGCGGTGAGGCGTCCAATATCGAAGATCATGAGTACGTACATGAGACTCGCGAGACCGGTGATACCGACAAGAAGGGCGTGATACGTTCGGTTACGCGGATCAGTCTGGAACGCTCGGGCGAACGCGACTGTCCCGATGAGCATCCCAACGAGACCGACCAGATAGTAGGCCGTGATGTAATCGAGTGGCGTCATTGGATGGATTCAGTTGGCTGTTGTTCGGCGTTGAGAATGTGTTGGTCGTCGGCATCGATGCTTGTTTCGGGCGGCGATCGATCGCTGTCGATCTCCATCAGTGAGTCGACCTGTTCGGCGACCTGCTGGACGGACTGGGCCTGTTCGTCGGTCGCCTCGCCAATATTCTTGACGGTGTTGTCGATGCTATCGGCGAGCGCGGCGACGTCGTCGAGCGCCGAGACCGTCCGCTCGACGGTCTGTGATGCACGCTCGACCCGTTTCTGTGAGTCTCGGACGTCCGTCCCGGCATCGTCGATCTGTGCTCGTAGCGTCGTGAGTCGCTGTTCGACCTCTTCGGCTGCGCCTTTGGTCTCCTCGGCGAGTTCGCGGATTTCGTCGGCGACGACGCTGTAGCCGTCGCCGGACTCACCGCCGCGTGAGGACTCGATGCGTGCGTTGACCGCCAGAATGTTCGTCTTCTGTGCAATCTGGCCGATGAGCTGTAAGATGTCGTTGATCTCTTCCATCTCCGCTTCGAGACCCTCGATTCGCTCGACGACGGCTTCCGTCTCGGATTCGACCTCGTCCATCTCTTCGATGGCCGCTTGGGCGGCCTCGCGGCCGTTCTGGCCGACTGACGCCGCCCGCTCGGAGGTCTCACCCAGCTCTTCAGTCGAGGCTGCGACCTCTTCGGCGTTTGCCGAGAGATGTTCCATCTGGACGGCGATATTCCCTGTTGCCTCTTCTAACGTCTCGGCCGTAAGGTTGATCGCTTCGCCGATTTCCTGCAGTGCCTCGATTTCCGAGTCGGTCTGGACGCGACGGGAGAGATCACCACTTGTGACTGCCTGGAGAACTTCACGGTACTGTTCGGCAGTCTGTTCGATCGTCGTGTTTCGCTGTTCGATCTCCTGTTGGTTGGCCTCGATGGTCGCGATACGTTCCTGGAGCGAGTCACGCATACTCGCAAGCGAGGTCGCGAGGGTGCCAAATTCGTCATTGCGCGACGTCGAGAGATCGACGTTCATATCGCCGTCTTCGATGCGCCGTGCTTTCTGTGCGAGCAGTTCCAAGGTAATCGCGGTGTTGCTCCCCACCGTAACGGCGACCAGCACCAGACTGATCGCCGCGGTCAGGATGAGACCGACGAAACTCGACGTGACGGCCGATCTGACCGCCGGATCGCCGATAGTTGAAATCACGCGAATATACTCCAGCACGCCGACCGCACCGATCGCCAGCCCTGCTGCCGAAAGCGCAAGGACGAGCCGCTGTGAAAAACGGAACCCGCCTCCACGATCGGCAGAGTTTCTGATGCTCATATTCAGTACTTTTGATCTGTTTCGATCCTATTCAAAGGCTTCGGCTACTAATGATGGAGTTTGTTTCATTGCCGGTACTACACCAACATTATTAGTGTTATTTACACTATGGCCCAAAGCTCTAAATTCGGAGCGTCCTCAGTACCGTGCGTGAACGAAGACGCGTGGGTTGAGTGTCTGGCTATCGAGACGCCAGTCGGCCGGTTTGCAGTAGAGACCGGACGGATACGCGAACTCGTCTCGATCGACGACGTCACGCCGGTCCCAGGTTCGCCAGCATCTGTCGCTGGCATCACGACGCTGCGTGGCACTGTGGTGGTTGTTCTTTCGGGAAAGACGGTGCTCGACACCGACGAGGAACTGCTGATCGTGTTCGAG
>LKND01000131.1 GCA_001564275.1 Natrialbaceae archaeon Tc-Br11_E2g14
CCTGTTCTTTCGCGATGTTGGCCGCGACGGGGGCGGCACCCGTGCCCGTGCCACCACCCATCCCTGCCGTCACGAAGACGAGATCGGCGTCCCCGAGGACCTCCTTGATCGTCCCCTGGGCCATCTCGGTCGCGCGTTCGCCCATGTCCGGGTCACCGCCGGCGCCCAGCCCGTTCGTGAGCGATTTGCCGACCAGAATCTTCGTGTCGGCCTCGATCATCTTGAGATGCTGTTTGTCGGTGTTGATGGCGATCGTTTCCGCACCCTCGACGCCGATGTTATACAGCCGGTTGACGGTGTTGTTGCCGGCACCGCCACAGCCGATGATGACGATTCGGGGGTCCCCGAACTCGTCGTCGCCGTCCATGGCCGCGTCCATGTCTCTCGCTTCCTGTTCGGCGTTCTCGAGGGCGTCCTGTACGATGTCCTGCATCGTTACACCTTCGCCCAGCCGCGTTTGGCGGGCTGGTCGTGGCGACCCTCCTGTTGTTCGTTAATCATCTCGCGAACGGCGGATCGAATGGCTTCGCTCCGGTTTGGGAACTCGCCAGTTTCGACCAGCTGTTCGACCTCGTCGATCTGCTGTTTCGGAATTCGCAGTGTCACACGCTCCATTGTTGTATTCCCCTTGGTCGAGTAAGACGGCGCGCGCCCCTGTCAGACGCGGCCTGTCTTACACACCAAACCGACCGACATCGGTCGGTTTTCGGACGTTATGGCCCTGGTGTAAGACAACCGTCTTACGCGACTGTATCCAATAGGCGGATATGTAATAAAAGTATCGCCGAGCCGGAGTGTCACGTCTTACAGCACACCCGCGCGTATGACGCTACTCGATGGTACCGTTCGAATCGAGGACGTCCGCAGCGGGCGTCCGACGCCCACAGCTCGGGCAAAACGCCCAATCCGAGCGGACCTCGTCACCACAGTCACAGAACACCCGGTGGGCGTTTTTCTCCCCGCAGTTCGGGCAAAAGACGTGGTCGTCGCCGAGCGCCGTGCCACAGCCCGAACAGTGGCGGCCGTCTGCCGGCCGAGCGTGAGACGTGCCGGCACGATCCGGATGTGTCTTACGCCCGGATTCACCACGAGACGCCGGTGGACGTTCGGCCGTCGACTGCCGCGCTCGGTCCTCGCCGGCGAACTCCTGGTGATCGTCACGTTCGACAGCCGCTGTCCGGGAGGACGCCGGTGGCTGAACATCGCCGACCCGCGTCTCCACGCCGTCGGTGTGCCTGACGCCCTCGAGGCTGATCGTGACGTTGACGTCTTGTGCGCCCCGCGGGCCGGACTCCATGCCGAGGCGGTCGGCCAACATCGCGTCGATGCGTTCCTCGAGGAAGGCATCGAGGCTATCGGTGGCGTGGCCCTGGGCATTGGCGGATTCGGTTGCGCCAGTCGACTCTCGGCCTGATCCCGTGTCCGACGGCTGGTGTGTCACCAGGTACTCGCGCAACGCCTGGCGCATCACCTCGCTTTTGGACGTGTCGAAGGCCTCGAGATCGGCCACGAGGTCGTCGTCGGCGCGGAAGGTGATCTTGCCCATTGTCTGTACTCCGTTGTTCCGTATTCAGACCCATTCCTTATGAACGTTCTGACGATGTCAGACACACGTCACACACCGATCGGTGGCGACGGGAATAATAACCCTTATACCGCCTTCGTCTGCTACGTAGGAGTGACCGCTCTTAGCTCAGCCTGGTAGAGCAGTCGACTGTAGATCGACTTGTCCCCCGTTCAAATCGGGGAGAGCGGATACGAAATAAATCATAGCGCGTCGCCTTCGGACTAGTCGACCGCTGTGGTTTTCTCGTTCCCATCCCCGTAGCAAAGCGGTTGCTCCGGGGTGGTCTGTGTGAACGATCTCGAGCAGTTGCTCACCGAAATCGACTCGGATAAGTTTCGCCGTCGCTACTACTCTCGGCCCAAGCCCACAGGCGAGTAGGAGTTCCGGTGGCCGGCCCGTCGTGACCGTTGTACGGTCCAAAACGACGGGAACGAGGCAAGCCACCATTGGGACTGTTCCCACCCTCACCCGGCGTGAGGTGCCCCAACAGCACACCCGGTACTGACCGACGGGGTGAGTGCAGCAATGACTCGCCTCGTCGAAAATGATGAGTGCGAACGCTGTGAGTCGACGACTCCGGCCACCCAGCGGCTGTGTCCGGAGTGTGCTCGAGCGATCCCCGGCCTCGAGGTGGCTCGGGCCATTGATTCGACAGATCGGGCTCGCGGGGGTGAAACAGTGAGGTCACCGATTGTCGTCGATCCATTGGCACCAGGCGTGGAAATCGTTCGCACCACACTGGTTAGCGATGGAACGCATCATTCCAGTCGGGATGTCGTCTTCGGTTTTCATCGGGATGGTGACGATCCGAACCTCGTCAGTTTCGGGGCGTTCGTATCGCAATTTCAGGTGGTGCCCAGTTCGACCGGCTCGACGAAAGCCGTGGTTCTGGAGTACGTTGGCGATATCTCGGCCAGAACAGGATGTCCGAACCATCTATTGCATGAACTCGGGCAGTCCCCGGTCACGCTCATCGTCGGGATCCAGCCCCCACGCTTTGAGATCCGCATCGGTGACAGGCTCACCACCGCCTTCGTGCAACTCGAGGGCGTCGGCGAGCATGGCCAGTGCTTCAGGTTTCGAGTCGCCGAAGGAGGCAATACCGGTCTCGAGGTCGACAGCGGTAATCTGGCCGTCGTCCTCGTGGATGAACGTCACGCCCTCAGAACCGTCGTCACGGGTAGCGGTGGCCATCGTGAGAGAGATAGGGTAACGTGGCTGATAATCGTTCGGTCAGTCTTCGAGGCTGCTGTTCAGATAAGGATTGAACAAAGCGGCGAGGCGTTTTTTGAGTATCTATGGCAGAAGACGCCAGGCTCAGCGGTAGTATCCCCCAATCCGACGTAGATTTGTGGAGCGAGAAACAACATCACGACTGTTGATGAAGCTCAGTGTTCAGCTCCACCTTGCTATCCTATCAGTATCTAAAGGAGCCTCGGGATGCGGACGTGATTGAGGACGGCGACAGTCAGTCGTCGACGGATGCCCGCCACAGTTCGCGGCCAGCGTCCGTGTATTCGGCGGTGAAGTAGCAGTCGCCATCGTAGACGACAACCGACTGATCGTCGTGTGAATAATGTAGTGGATCCTCCACGGTGGCACTGTCGGGGGCGACCATCGTCGTCCCGGATTCGGTGCCGTCGGAGATCCACAGCTGTTGGCCGGTCTCGCCGTCGTCGGCCGTGAAAAAGAGGTAGTCTCCGACGACGGTGAGGTCCTCGATTCCCGTCTCTTCGTAGTCCCCATCGGCGATCTCCATCGCGATCTGGGCAACCGGCTCGGTGCCCTCGGCCGTGCCGTCGGTCGCCCAGAGGTTATGCCCGCGGTAATCGACCTGGTCGCTGCCGACGAAGAACAGCCGCCCGTCGTACTCCGTATAGTCGTCCCAGTCGTGTCCGTTGCTGTGACTTCTCGTGTTGACCTCACCGAGGAACTCCGTTCCCCCGGTCGTGCCGTCGGTGATCCAGAGGTCGGCTCCTCGCTCCCAGGCGGCTTCGCTGGTGTCGACGGAGAAGACGACGCGGTCGCCGTAGGGCATCATCGACTGGGTGGTGAACAGGTCCGGATCCTCCGGATCGACGAGACGGAAGGTTCCCGCGGCCGTGCCGTCAGAGCACCAAGGAACGCGAGGAGCATCTTCGTCGGCCCGCGCGCCGAAGTACAGCAATCCACCGGCCGTTCGCAGCAGAACTGGATCCCGGATCATCGGGGCGTCGTCGGTGGGTACCATCTGAGTCCCTTCTTCGGTTCCGTCGGTCATCCAGAGGACGTCGTCCTCCAGCTCGGGGTCGTAGTAGCGGAAGAAGACGCTATCGTCGGTCGCCGTAAGGCGAGTCGGACCGTTCCAGCCCCACCCATCGGAATCGGGTCCGATGTCGGTCACGGCCTCGGTCCCCGCCTCCGTCCCGTCCGAAATCCACAGCCGCTCGTCGTTCACCGCACCGAAGTAGAGTCGTCCGTCGCACTCGACGGGGCGGTCGCGCGGTCCTTCGGAGGCAAGCTGAATCGTACCATCTTCGGTCCCGTCGGTTCGCCAGAAATGCTCCCGGTAGGAGGTGAGGAAAACGATATCACCTTCGTACTCGACGAGATTTTCCGGCCGACTGGACGCCGAGGCCCTCGAGCCGATGGCGACGACAAGCTGGGTTCCGGCCTCGGTTCCGTCGGTCGTCCACGGTTCTGCACCGTGTTCGCCGTCGTCGGCGCGAAAGTAGAGCCGGTCGCCCGCAACCGTCAGGAAGTCGGGGTCCGAACTGTCACCCGGCGCGATATCCGCGACAAGTTCGATCGAAACCGCGTCGGCGAGTTCGCTACCGCCCTCGCCCGGTCCGTTGTCGGACCCATCACCGTCCTCGGTACGGTCTCCACTGCCGGAGTCGTCTCCGTTAGCCGAGCCATCTCCGCTTCCGGAGCCGTCTCCGTTACCGGAGCCGTCATCGCTGCCAGTACAGCCGGCCAGAGCGGCGAGCGTCCCGGCACCACAGACACCAAGGAGCGACCGTCTCGTGGCCGATTCCCCACGCCGGCTGCGTCCGTCTCGAGTGGGCCTCACAAACGGTCCCCCGAGTGGTTGGTCCGTGTTCCACTGTCGTCCTCGGTTTGGGTACGCTCGAGGGGCGCGCGTCGGTACCGTGACCCGTTCTCCTGCGGATGGTTGCCCATACACGCTGAAAGCGTCATCACGTGATTACTGTTAGGTGAGTTGAATCTTACCCGCGTAGTTATAATGGAGTTACCCCACCGATGCAGCCTCGGGACGACCAGCCACCGCTGCGACCACCACCCATGTCCGCCGTGACGAATACGAGATCGACTTGTCCCCTTCAAATCGGGGAGGACGGACGTCTCGACCCGCGATCCAGACTCGCAAAATAGTGACGGGGTTCATCGCCATTCGATCAGAAACTCCCCTCGGAGCAGACTTCGACTCCACACGAGGGGCCCACCGTCCATCGGTTCGGTGTGGCCGAGTAGGTGAACGTCCGTTGCCCGTAGCATACCATAGCCGTTGGACTCGGACGGCGATCGAGAGGGGCATCCCCGATCCTCGAGTCGGCGTCGTTGTCCGGAATGAGCCCCTACTCGAGGGCACCCTCATCGTCTCCAAGCCGCCGTTTGAGCGCATAGCCCGCACCACCGACTGCGGTGACTGCTGCGGCAATTCCGAATCCGGGCATCCCATCATCACCGGTTGATTCATCGCCTTCCGTTCCGTCGTCAACTTCCGCTTCGTCGTCGCCATCTGCAGTCGATCCGTCGTCTTCCGTTTCGTCGACACCGACGGATATCATGGAAGCATCCCCGGTCCACCCATCGTGGTGATTGTACACCGCTTGCATCACACGTGAGTCTTCGCTTGAGCCGGGGCCGTCGAGATCCAGAGCGACGAGATCAGCGAGATCGGCGAGCTCCCCGGGTTCCATTTCGACCCATGCGTACAGTGTTCCCTCAGATACGATGGGGGGTTGCCCAATCCAGGAATCACCGATCTCTGCCGTCCAGAGTCCGTCCCCGCTATCGGCATCGACGGCGTGAATAAAGGCCTCGAAGGGGTCATTTCTACCGGCGCCGAAATAGACCACGCCATCCGCCACCGTCGGTGTCCCACTTGAAACAGGAGATCCAGTATCGACGCTGTAGCGCCAGTGTTCATCGCCGTCCTCGACGTCCAGGGCGACGAGGTTGTTCCCCTCGTAGGCCAGTACTCGTCCGTCGTACACGGTCGGAGTGGTCGTAGCGCTCTCTTCGCTATCGACGCTCCAGACATCGTCGCCGGTTTCGGCGTCGAGTGCAGTTATTGTTGCTTGGGCAGATCCGCCATCAGTTCGCTCAGTGTACATCGTGTATAGATTCCCTCCTGCGACTGTGATTGATCGTGCAATGCGTTCACCGAGTTCGCGACTCCATCGCTCTTCTCCGTTGTCGATGTCCACTGCGAACACGCTCTGAGTGGTATTGTAGTAGACAGTATCTTCGGCAATGATCGGTGATTCTTCGTTTCCACCCGACCCCTGGTGGCTCCACAGTTCCGATCCGTCGTCGGCGTCGACGGCAAAGAGCACCGGCGACTCCTCCGTCTCGCTCCCGACGACGTAGACGGTCCCACCGGCTAGCTTGGGGGGTTGGGGGAAGTAGTC
>LKND01000007.1 GCA_001564275.1 Natrialbaceae archaeon Tc-Br11_E2g14
ATAGTCTGAAAGTCACCGGTTTCGAGAACTCGGCAATAACACGTTAGCGGCAGTTTTAAAATTTTTACTGCGTTCTCGCACCGTCGTTAATCGTCTATAGAACTCACGTAAAACGCTACTAACCCCCCAGACGGCTGAAGACAACTGAAACTGCGCCAAGCGACCTCCCTTTATAACACCCTTCCGTCAGTAGGGGTTTCTGTCGATGAGCACGACAGCCCAACCCTCCACGGACCGCAAAGAACTCCGCCTGAAGCAGTACCTGCGCGAGAAGGCGAGCGACGGCGAGATGTACTTCAAGGGGAAGTTCATCGCCGACGATGTCGGTCTCTCCCCCAAGGAGATCGGCGCGCTCATGGTCAAGCTCTCGGAGTCGGCCACCGACCTCGAGATCGAGAAGTGGTCGTACACGAGTGCGACGACCTGGCGCGTCGCGCCGGCCTGAGCGAGTCGTGCCATCGGATCCCCGGATTGGTCCCCGAATCCCACGAATCGCTCACTTCCCGTATCGACTTCCGACCACCGATCACCTACCCACCGTGACACCCCGGACGCGGTCGCACACACCGACCCCGTCCACGTCGTGACCCGCTGTCGGCCCCGCTGACAGCCGGCTCACGTGCCATGTACGCGACCGCCCCTTCTGGCGGTCGCCACTCGATCCTCGAGCTCCCCAGCGGAACCGCCCCTCGAGTACCGAGCGTCAGTCGATTTATACCCGACCGGTTCAAACGGACAGCCAGATGGATCCCGCGACGCCCGACGCCCCACCCGAGGGGCCGCCCCTCGAGACGATCCAGTCGGCCTTTTCGGTCTACGAGATCCGTCTCGAGGACGAGCAGATCCTGTACTACGGGACGCCCCAGGGGGCCCCAGAATCCGCGATGCGGGAGCTCTGGAGCGTCTTTCGTGAGGCGGGCTACGACGTTCAGCTCACCGTTCGCCGCGGCGAGTACGTCCTCGTCGCCGAACCGATCGACCTCGGTATCGACGGGATCCCCTGGACGAACCTCCTCCTGTTCGCCGCTACCGTCCTCTCGACGCTCTTCGCCGGGGCGATGTGGTACGGCATCGACCCGATCGCCGAACCGACCGCGATGTGGCGCGCGTGGCCGTTCTCACTGGCTATCCTGTTCGTCCTGGGCGTCCACGAGATGGGCCACTACGTGCTCAGCCGGTACCATCGCGTCGACGCTTCCCTCCCGTATTTCCTGCCGGTGCCAACCCTGATCGGGACGATGGGGGCGGTCATCAAGATGAAGGGCCAGATGCCCGACCGCAAGGCACTCTTCGATATCGGCGTCGCCGGCCCCCTGGCTGGACTCGTCGCGACGGTCGGCGTCACCGTGATCGGCCTCCACTTGCCGCCGGTCCCGGTGCCCGAGGGGGCGACCGATCCCGACGCGACCCAGATCCGCCTGGGCTTTCCGCCCATGCTCGAGCTGATCGCGGCCGCGGTCAATCAACCGCTGTACACCGGCGACCCGACCCGGAACGTCAATCCGGTGGTCATCGGCGGGTGGGTCGGCATGTTCGTCACGTTCCTCAACCTGATTCCTGTCGGGCAACTCGACGGCGGGCACATCCTCCGCGCGATGGCCGGCCGACTCCAGGAGACGATCGCCGCGCTCGTCCCTGGCGTGCTCTTCGGGTTGGCAGTCGCCCTCTATTACGTCGGCGGGTACAGCGGAACGGCCGTCTCCGTCTGGATCTTCTGGGGACTGTTCGCGACCCTGCTCGCCGCCGCTGGGCCGGCGGTACCAGTCAACGACGACCGACTCGACCGGAAGCGATGGGCCCTCGGGGCCATCACGTTCGTCCTCGGGCTGTTGTGTTTCATGCCGGCGCCCGTCGAGATCATCAACTGACAGACTACTGCTGGCTCTCAACTCGTCGAACAGCAGGTGCTCACCCGCCGTGGGTGTACCCCCGATCCGGGAGGTGGTCGCCGTCGATCGTCACCCCGTGATCGGCCTCCCGGACGTCACCGAGTACCGTGAGTTGACACTCGAGGGCGGCCGCCAGCTCGTCGAATGCGCGGGGCGGGAGCGCACAGACGAGTTCGAAGTCCTCGCCGAAGGTGATCGCCCGCTCGAGGAGGGGGTCATCGACGCCGTCTTTCGTCGTGGCCTCTGGGCCAGTTTCGCCCATTGCTGGGTCGCCGTTCTCGAGGGCCGACTCGAGGGCCGGATCGATCGGGACGGCGTCGGCATCGATCGCAAAGCCACACCCGGCAGCCTCGGCGAGCTGGTGGAGCGACCGGGCCAGGCCGTCGCTCGAGTCCATCATGGCGGTGGCCTCGAGCGCCAACCTCCGCCCGGTTGCGACCCGGGGTTCGAATCGAAAGAGCGCGTTCGCGCGTTCGAGGTCGCCAGCGGCGAAGCGCTCGAGGGCGGCGGCGCTTCGGCCGAGGCTTCCCGTCACACAGACCAGGTTACCCGGCGTGGCCCCCGAGCGCCAGACGGGGTCGTCGACGTCGCCGATGGCCGTCGTCGCCACGGTGAACTCCTCGTGAGTGTCCAGGTCGCCGCCGACGTAGTCGGCACCGACTGCCTGACATACGTCGCGGGCACCGCTGACGAACGCCCCGAGTTCCTCGGAATCGAAGTCGGGCGCTGCGTACGCGGCGACGGCTGCCCGTGCGTCGGCCCCCATGGCGGCGACGTCCGACAGTGATGCCCCAACGCTTCGCCAGCCGGCGGTGTACCGGGTCGTCCCAACGGGAAAATCGGTCCGCTCGTGGAGCATGTCCGTGGTGATGACGAGGCCGTCGACGACTGCGGCGTCGTCGCCGACGTGCTCTAAGGTCTCCGCGAGCATCGCGAGGGCGGCCCGTTCGTCCATACCCTCCCTTGGCGGGTGGGGTGAAAAAATGGACCGGCTCCCTGCCGGGGCGTCGGATCTTTAATCAGGGGTGATTGACCGGGAGCGCCTGGCCCAGAAGATCACCGTGATCGGCCGCCTACCCGAGCCCGTGGCAATCCCTGGCAAAACGCCCGGAAACGCCACGCTCCAGCCGACTGGACAACGATGGCCTTAAATGCGGCGGGAGGGAACCACTCCCCAATGGCTACGATGTACGACGTCCCGGCGGCGGACCTGATCGAGGCCCTCGCCGACGACCTCGCCGACGACCTCGAGGAACCGGAGTGGGCATCGGTCACGAAGACCGGTGTCGATCGCGAACTGCCACCCGAACAAGAAGCCTTCTGGGCGACCCGCGCCGCAAGCCTCCTGCGCAAGGTCGCCGATGACGGCCCCGTCGGTGTCGAGCGCCTCGCCACCGAGTACGGCGGTGGCAAGCCCGGTTCGAACCGCTACCGTGTCGCGCCGGACAAGCGAAGCGACGGGTCGCGAAACCTCATCCGCACCATCCTCCAGCAACTCGAGGACCTCGACCTCGTCGAGACCGCCGAGGGCGAGGGGCGACGCATCACCGCCGAGGGACGCAGCCTGCTCGACGAGACCGCCGGCGAGGTCCTCGCTGATCTCGATCGTCCGGAACTCGAGCGCTACGCCTAACTTTTTGGCCGGTCGGTTTTCGGCACGCTCTTGCCCCTGCTCGTTGTCCCCCGAGTCCCTGCACCGTCGTTGCCCGTGTCTCTTCGGTCTGCTACCGGGAACGCGTCACTCGACGAGCACCGATCGCCATTTGCTCCGTAATCATTTTCCCCGTCGCCAGCCAACACGGATCTATGAGTGGCAATTCCGACGAGGACCTCGAGAAACTGCGCCAGAAAAAAATGGAGCAGCTGCAGGACCGAGCCCAGGCCCAGGGGCAAGGACAGGGGCAGGGCCAGATCGATCCGGAGGCCCAGGAGGCCGCCCAGCAACAGGCCGAAGCCCAGCGCAAGGCAATCTTGCGCCAGTATCTCACCGACGAGGCACGAAAGCGCCTGAACACGGTCAAGATGAGCAAAGAGCAGTTCGGGGAACAGGTCGAACGGCAGGTGATCGCCCTGGCCCAGAGCGGTCGCCTCCAGGGAAAGATCGACGACGACCAGATGCAGCAGTTGCTCAAGGAACTCAAGCCCGAAAAGCAGAGCTTCGACATCCAACGCCGATAATAGGATGGGGGAGAACCACCTGCAGCCGTCGGCCGATCAGCTCTCCCTGGGGCTGCTCTACAGCGGGGGGAAAGACTCGACGCTCGCTGCCCTCCTGCTCGAGCGGTTCTACGACGTGACGTTGATGACGGCCACGTTCGGCATTACCGACGACTGGACGTACGCCAGGGACACCGCCGGGGCACTCGACTTCGAGTTCGAGCGCCTGGAGCTCGATCCGGATGTGGCCGCTGGGGCCGCCGAGACGATTCGCGCCGATGGCTTTCCGCGCAACGGGATCCAACGGGTCCACCAGCACGCCCTCGAATCCCTCGCCGAGGAGGGGTTCGACGCCATCGCCGACGGCACTCGGCGTGATGATCGGGTGCCGACGGTCTCGCGGGCCCAGGCGCAGAGCCTGGAGGATCGACACGACGTCGATTACATCGCCCCACTCTCGGGGTTCGGCCGACAGGCGGTCGACCGCCTGGTCGCGTCGACGCTCGACGTGACAGTCGGGCCGAGTGCGGAGATCACGCGGGCCGATTACGAGGCCGAACTGCGGGCGTTGATCGCCGAGGCCGACGGCGAGGCGGCCATCGGTTCGATGTTCCCGGATCACGAACAGACGCACGTAACTGGCGTCCAGGACCGGTAGGTACAGTGAGGACCCTCGCTCGCGGTCACACACCCAGCGCCGGCAGGATCTCGAGGAGGGTCCCGGCGACGGCGTCGATGTCCTCTTCGTCACCGTAGACGAGCACGAGGTAGAGCAGGCTAAACTGGATCGCGTTGAACAGCGCGTGGGCGAGGGTGGGAACGACGAGATTGTCGGTCGCGACGAAGGAGTATCCGAAGATGATCGAACCGATGAACAGGCCGATCATGACGACCGAGATTCCCGCGAGCGTCGTCGGAGCCGTGAAGTAGTACACCGGGAAGTGGATCAGCGTGAAGATGGCGCTCGTCACGAGGACGGCCCCGAATTTCGTGAACGCGTCGTAGAGGCGCTTCTGGATGATGCCACGGAAGAGGAACTCCTCGGCCGGGGCGTTGAACAGGAAGACGATGGCGATCATGATGAGCACCATCGTCGGATCGCTGCCGATGATCCCGAGGACGTTGCTCTGGGCCTGGTCGATGTCGAGGAAGCCGGCGACGACGTTGGTCAGCAACACCGCGCCGTAAGCCGCGATGAACGCGCCGACGGCGATGGCCCACCCACGAAGGTCGGGGACGCTGACGTCGATGTACGCCAGGCCCCGGTCGGTCCACCAGAGGTAGACCGCACCGGCGATAAAAAAGCCCACGAAGTTGAGCGCCATGAAGACCGTCCGCATCCCTCGAGAGGCTTCGGTCGGGTCGGTTGCCAGCGCCGGTTCGACGAGCAGTGCTGGCGTCGCCGACAGTTGCTGGGCGATGATGCCGAGGAGGGTCAACCCGACGGCGACGAGGAGGGCGCGGCCGTAGCCGTCGGATCGATCGAACGTGCTCATACCCCTATGTTCGGCCCCGTTCGCCTTGGGCGTTCCCTTTGATCACACCGCGTGACCTCGACGCACCTCCAGCGCCGTGACCACCACGGCCTCGAGGGTCCCGACGCCCCGGTCAACTCGCCCTCGAGACCCGTAACTCACTCATCGACCGACTCGAGGTCGGTCGGGCCGCCGGTACCGCTGGCCTCGAACAGCTCCGCCAGGAGGCGTCCCTGGGCCAACCGAAGGTGACGGTTGACCGTCGGCTGACTCACCCCGAGCATCGCCGCGACCTCCTGGCCCGTGCTCTCGCGGGGCCACTCGAAGAACCCGGCGTAGTACGCCACCCGCAACACCTCGCGTTGCCGATCGGTGAGGTGATCGAACAGGTCAGTCACGAAACCGGACCGGGTGTGCATTTGCCGGTCGACGTGGCGACGCCCGCGTAGTTCCACGGTGTCGTAGTGGTCGGCCAGGACCTCGACGAATTCGCGGACGTTCGCGGTCGTCGGGAGGTCGACGGTCGCCTCGAGTCCCGATCCGGTTGCCCTGATCGACTGGGGGTTGGCCCCGTGACGGAGCAGGCGCGTCGCGAGCAGCGGTCCGCTGACCTTACACTCGTAGTGGAGCGGTTGCCCCTCGCCGGGCGTCGCCGTCTCCACGGTCCCTTTCGTCGAGGGGGCTGTATCTTCACCGTCACCCGCACCGCGGCCGTCGTCGTCCGCACCGTCTGCCCGCTTCCCGAGCCGTTGGAACGCCGTCACCGCCACCATCCCATCCATGGCCGCCTCGACGTCGGCGGCAGACGCCCCCGAGACCTCGACGAACAGTTGAACGTCATCACCGACCTGCCCTCCCAGCCCCTCGTAGCTGACCGTACAGTCGCCACCCACGGCGTCGACGAGGCGCGTAAACAGGTCCTCACCCTCGATATGGAGGTCGATCTCGAGGTGGGCATCCGACTGGAGCGCAGCGCGCGTCTCGACGGCCGTGATGGCGTTGGCGATACTCCCCCCGAGTTCGGCGAAGACCGTCTGCTCGAGGTCGCCGAAGGTGGAGGGCTCCGCCGCGTAGACGGCGAGGACGCCATAGGTGTAGGCATCGATGGCGATCGGGACGGCCAGACAGGAGCCGAAATCGTACCCCAGCGCGCGCCGACGCCATTCGGCCCGATCCAGGGTCGAGGCCACGCTCTCGACCACGGTCGGCGCCCCTTCCCTGGCGGTTTTCGCGGCCGGTTCGGGCCAGTCGACAGCCACCTCGAGCGACACCGCATCGAGGTAGCCCTCCCCGTCGCCCGCCCAGACCCGCGCCACCACGCGATCGGTGCCGGTCTCGAGGCTCCCGATCCAGGCGAAGGTAACGAGATCGCTCTCGGCCAGGCGCGTACAGACCGCCTCCTCGACTTCCGTGCGGCTTCTGGCGGTGACGAGGGACTGGTCGATACGCCTGATGACGTCGTTGATGCGGATCTGGCGGGTGAGCCGACGGTTCTGCGTGGCGAGTTCACGGTCGCGCTCCCGGAGGTCGGCCTCACTCTCGAGGCGGTCGAACGCCGCCTCGAGGCTCGCCACCATCGTCTCCGCCAGTTGGCGATGGTGGTTCGAGAGCGGCCGGTCGTTCGCGACGACGAAGACGCCGTGATCGCCGATCGGGACGATCATCCCCGCCTCGATCGTCGGCCCGAAGACCGGCGAGCCAGCCGCCACCGTTTGCCCGTCGAAGACGGTCGGGGCCCCGTCGAGAAACGTCTGCCAGAGGACGGAATCGTCGCCTGGGCGCACCGGAACGTCTGGGTCGCAGGTCGACGGAAACCCCTCGGTTTGGGACAGCGCGACGAGGGCGTTCGTCGACGCCTCGAGTGCGTAGACAGAGGCTCCGGCGACGCCAAGGACCCGTTCGGCAGTTTCGGCCACGAGTGTGGCTGCCTCCCCCCGCTCGGTCACCTGCAGCAGGTTTCGCGTCGCCTCGTGCAGTGACTCCAGGGCCTGTTCGCGAGTCTTGCGCTCGGTGATGTCCTGGATCGATCCCCGCACGGCGACGACCTCGTCGTCGGTCTCGACGGGATCGCCGATGGTGCGGACCCATCGCTGGTCGCCGTCTGGACGGTCCAACCGCGCCTCGAGGTCGTAGGCCATACCGTGGTCGGTGGCCGACTCGACCGCCTCGCGCAGCCGCGGTCTGTCCTCGGGGTGAAACAGCTCGAGTGCAGCCTCGAGGTGAAGGGGGTCGTGCTCATCGATGCCGAGAATGCGTCGTGCCTCTGTCGTGAGCACGACTTCCGGCGGGAGGTCCTCCCGGCTGTCGAGTTCCCACCCGCCGACCGTCGCCAGCCGTTGCGTCTGCTGGAGGAAGTCACGGGTTCGCTCGAGTGCACGCTCGCTCTCGACGCGGTCGGTGACGTCGATGATGACGCCCTCGAGTGCCTCGAGGGTGCCATCCTCGTCGTAAACGCCCCGGCCCTGCTCCTTGCACCAGCGTTGCTCGCCACCCTCGGTGCGGATCGGATAGGTCACCTGAAACGGCTCGCCGGCCTCGAGTTGGCGCTGGACCGCCGCCCAGAGCCTCTCGTTGTCGGTCGCGATGACGTCCTCGGACCAGACGACGTCCCCGTCGACTAGCTCTTCGGGTCGGTAGCCGGTGAGCTCGCGAGCGCCATTGCTGACGAACTCCATTGGCCAGTCGGGGTGGTTCACACACCGGTAGACCATCCCCGGAATGTTGTTCATGAGCGTCGAGAGCTGGCGCTCGCGCTCCTGTAGTTCCCGGCGGTGGCGGTCTCGTTCGGTCGTGTTCCGGCCGATGGCTGCGATCAAGGGGTCCCCGTTCGTCTCGACACTCGAGAGGGCGAACTCGTAGGGGATGCGCTCGCCATCGGTGGAGCGTGCTTCGATCGACAGCTGTTCGTGTCCGGTCTCGAGCGCGCGTTCGATGGCCCGCTCGACTCGTTCGCGCTCGTCTTCGGGGAAGAAACCGAGGGCGTCCATGGATTCGATGGTCTCTCGATCGTATGTCGTGTTCGCCAGAAGCCGGTCGTTCCAGCGTCTGAGTGTGCCGTCCGGTTCGAGCAGGACGAACACGTCGTCGATCGAATCGACGACCGCGCTCGTGAGCGAACGCGTCCCCTCGAGGGCCGACTCATGGGTGGCCAGTGCCGCCGCCAACTCGTCGACCCGTTCGGTCAACCGAGCGAGTTCGTCGTCCCGATCGTCACCGGTGGTCACGTCGGTGCCGCCGTCGCCGAGCACCGCGAGGGCCTCGAGGACCTCGTCGAGGGAAGTCTCGTCGATTGCCGCGCCGTCACCCGGTTGGTGTTGCCCGTGTCTCGGTTCGTCACCCTCGCGGCGGTCGTCGCTGTCATCGTTGCGCCCCTCCCTGTCGTCACGGTCGCCCTCGCGGCCGTCGTCACCATCGTCACTCTGCCCATTACACTCACACGAGCCACCACCACTGTTTGACGGTCCGAAACTCAGGATGAGGGGTGCAATGAGCACTCCCCAGCCCCTGCATCCAGCCAGTCCGGTGCTGTGTTGGATCCCGTTCATGGATACTCGCTGTCCGTTTCATCGGGCGGACGACCACCGAACGGTGTCGGCCGCTCTCGGCTCTCCCCACCAGTGGCCCGACCCCAGTACGGCCGTTCTCGGCCCGACGCTACACATATAACGCCCGCATTTCCACGAGGGTATACATAAAATGGGTAGTCGCTTGTCACTCGGTCCGCTAGACCACATTGATAATGCCCAGAACAACGCTCAACCACTCGAGCCAACCGATGAGTATGCGGGTCATCAACGCCATCGCCGATGCCCGAGACGTCGATCCGCTGGACCTCGAGGTCCCGCTTTTCGATGCGATCAACCCCGAAGCCCTCGACAACCTGTTCCAGCCTGAGACGCCCTGTGCGGTCACGTTCGAATACGACGGCCAGTCGGTGACCGTCGAAAGCGACGGCACGGTCGTCGTCGAGGACCTACAGCCGCGCGTATGATCGCGATGGAACGCCCTCCCGCCACGATGAATTCCGCACATGCCGCTGTGGTCCACCGATAGCGACGGAGGCCCCCGGGACCGGAACGAGACCGCTGCTGTCGACGTGGATCGTGCGAAACCTATCAACGTCCGCGTCCTGGGTCCGCGAGCGACCGCGACGGCCGTCGCCAGCGCCCTCGAGGACCAAACGGGCCTGGAGATCAGCGGGGTGACCGTCCCGGCTACCCTCGACACGACCGATGACGCGCCGATGGACGCTGACTGTTTGCTGGTGATCGGCGCCCCGGAGGATGCGGAGAACACGGCGGACGCACGATGCGGGCCCCGCTGGCTCACCCTCCGTGGGGGACTCGAGGGTGAACACGCGCTCCCGATTGTGTACTGTGGACCGAGCCCCGACCACGAACTGCTCGAGGCGCTGGCGAGCGATCCACTCGCCGGTCTCGTCCAGGTCGCGGATCTCGAGGCGATAGACGAGGCCGAACGGCTCGCCTGTGCCGGCGAGGTTCGACAGGTGGTCGCCTGTGGACGCACTCGGCAGGCCAATCGCCGCCTCCGCGCCGCCCTCGAGAGCGTCGATGCGGGCGTGGCGGTCATCGAGGGTGACCGGATCGTCACCGCGAACGACCGCTTTGCCGTCCACGTCGGCCGCTCGCCCGCCGAGGTTCAGGGAACACCCTGGCGTCGGTGGTTCGGTTCGGCGACCGTCGACCAACTCGAGCACACGGCGATTCCGGCGGCCCGGGAGGGGTGGCACTGGCGGGGCACCTGTCCGATCCGGTCGGCGGATGCACCCGTCGTGGTCGAGGTGACCGTCCGACAGCTGGACGAGCGTCGGCAGGCGTTCGTGCTCGAGCCGGCAGCAGCCACCCACGACTGATGGGCAGTGGTATCGCCAGGTCCAGGCGAGTGCCGAACCCGGTGCGGGCGGGCCGCCCAATAGCAGTACACCACCCCAGGGATCACCGAGCGTCGATTCCCGTTCCAGTTGCCGAGCGTGTCGGAGAACAGTGGGCGGGCTGGCCGCAGCCGGCGAAGCGACCCCGGTCCTGGTCCCACACACCCTCACGATACCACGGCTCACAACCGGTCTATCACCGGTTCTGAGTCGACTCGCAGTGAGGGTGTGTAACTCGTTTCAATTGTTACTATCGGCGAACGTACCCGACACCAATCGGCGGACGTCATCAGGGTCGCGTTGGAACGTCGCTACGTCCCGTGATCCCACGAGCCCATGTACTCGTGTTGGGTCTCCGTGAGATCGTCGAAGGTGACGCCCTCGGCCTCGAGTTTGATCTCGGCGATCTCCCGGTCGAGGTCGTCCGGAACGTCGTGGACGCCGGCGTCGTAGGCATCACCGTTGTCGACCAACTCCCGCACACAGGCAGCCTGGACACCGAAGCTCTGGTCCATGACCTCGACGGGGTGGCCAAGCGAGATCGGTGCTGCGAGATTCACTAACCGGCCCTCGGCGATCACGTTCAGCCGACGGCCGTCCTCGAGTTCGTAGGCCTGGACGCCGTCGCGGGCCTCGTAGGTGTCGACGGCCAGCTCCTCGAGGCCATCGAGATCGATCTCGATGTCGAAGTGGCCGGCGTTGGCGAGCAAGACACCGTCCTGCATGACCTCGAAATGCTCCTCGACGATGACGTCGCGGTTGCCCGTCGTCGTGATGAAGACGTCGCCCCTGACGGCTGCCTCGGCCATCGGCATGACGTCGTAGCCCTCCATGTGCGCCTCGAGCGCGCGTCGGGGTTCCACCTCGGTGACGATGACGTTCGCGTTCTGTCCCGCCGCTTTGCGAGCGACGCCCTTGCCACAGTAGCCGAAGCCGGCGACGACGACGTTCTTGCTGGCCCACGAGAGGTTCGTGGTCATCGCGATGGACGCGAGCGAGGACTCACCGGTGCCGTGGACGTTGTCGAACAGGCGTTTCATCGGCGTGTCGTTGACCGCGAACACCGGGTACTCGAGGGCGTCGTCGTCGTCCATCGCGCGCAAGCGGTGGACGCCCGTGGTCGTCTCCTCGGCCCCGCCGACGATGCCGTCGATCAGTTCCGGGTAGTCCTCGTGGATCGCCGCCACGAGGTCCATCCCGTCGTCGACGGTGATCGTCGGCTCGAGGTCGAGGGTCGCGTGGATCGCCTCGTAGTACGCCTCGTCGTCGACGCCACGGCGGGCGTAGCTCGTGATGTTCTCGTGGGTGTCGAGGGCCGCACTGACGTCGTCGTGAGTCGACAGTGGATTACAGCCGGTGATGGCGACCTCTGCGCCGCCGTCGGCGAGCACCTCGACCAGGATCGCGGTCTTCGCCTCGACGTGCATCGCCATCGCGATGCGGTCGCCCTCGAGCGGGCGCTCGGCCTCGAACTCCCCGCGGATGGCGGCCATGATCGGCATGTGCTGGGCGGCCCACTCCATCTTGCGTCGGCCCTCCTCGCGGGCCGACTCGAGATCGGCTGCCGATAGCTGCTCGCTGATCGGCGGATACGTGGTCATGACCGGCTAGATGGAAGGCACGATCAAAACCCTACCGAAGGCGGGTGGTCGGCCCTGTTTCGGGGGTTCGAGTCGAAATCGGGAGACGAGGATAACTTCGATACTCAAAGTAATTCGATATCGACGCCGTAGTTTTGGACTTCGAATACTAAAAGTACAGCGAGGGACCGCCAGACCGAGCAGCTGTGTGTCGGTGGCGAACGCAGAAGGGATTGACCGACTCGAGCGGGGTGGCGTGCCTCTGACAGCGTCCTGGGAGACTCGAGACGGTCGTCGATGGACGGGCCGGTCGCGGGTTGGCGACCAGCCTGGTCGTGGGGGATTACTCCTCGGTGTCCTCGTCGCTCTCCTCGTCAGTTGCCGACGCATCGTCTTCACCGTCCTCGCTGGCCGACTGGCCGGGTGGACCCTGCTCGTCGTCCTCGCCGTCACTCGCGTTGGCGTGGCCCGGTGGGCCTTGCTCGTCATCGCTCACGTTGCCGTCGCTTACGTTCTCGTCGCTCGCGTTGTCGGCGACATCCTCACCGGCGTCGTCACTCGCGTTGGCGTGCCCCGGTGGACCCTGCTCACTGTCGTTGGACGGCCCGGCGTGGTCCGGTGGGCCAGCGTGATCGGGGGCGTTACCCGGGTTGTTGCTCACGACGAAATCCGCGACGGCGACGCCGATCCCGGTCTCGTTCTCGGCTTGCTGCTCGTGAACGAACGAGGAGACGAGATCGCCGAAGGACGCGTCGTCGCTCGGTGCCTCGTCTTCAGTCCCTTCGAGCGTGACCGTCTCGCTCACCGACTCGTTGTCCGCCGTGGCGGTGAACGTCGTGTTGACCGTCTCGTTCGGCGACTCGAGGGTGACGGTGCCGTTCTCGTCGGTCTCGTAGCTACCCGCTTCCGCGTAGGTGTCGTTCTCGGCCACCGAGACGTTGAGCGTCGCGTTCGCGACCGCACTCTCGTTGTCCGTGACGGTGACGTCGACCGCCTCGTGTTGGTCGACCTCGATCTCGAGACCCGTGTCGGCCTCGTCATCCTCGGACGCCGCGACCGCGCCGAGGGGCGCGAAGGCCACACCGATCATTGCCACGGCCAGGGCGACCGCGACGAGTGTTCTGGTGTGCATCTGTATCCATCCCTGATCGGGTCCAACATATAAACCCGGCCGGCAGTTCGCTTGAGTTGACTGTCTGTTTAACGTTATTTACTTCGTTTATAGCGTTTATCGAGTAAGCTGAGGGTTTTTATTCGTTTACGCCCAACTCCGCAGATGCAGTGGACTGTTCGAGTGGGTGATACGGTTTAGTGTCACTGTTTACCCGTGAGTGCTAGCCCGGGTTCGGCACTCACCGGGAAGAGACGACACTAATCCGTATGAACCGCTCGAACGACGAGCGCCGACGTGTTCGCGCAATCGTCGCTGGGGACGACACATCGATGAACTGAATATCCCCCCTCCCAACAGCCGGCACATGGCTGACGAACTCAAGCGACGACTGGTCCACGCCAGCGGGGCCGGCCTCGTCGCCCTCTATCTCCTCGCTGCTCATTTCGACCTGGGGCTCACCTGGGCTCGGTTTCAGGCCCTGATGATCGTGTTGGCCCTCGGAGCCATCGCCCTCGAGGTCCTGCGCCTGCAGGTTGGGCTCGAGTGGTGGATCTACGATAAGCTCACGCGGGAGTACGAGGCCGACCAGTTCGCCGGCTACGGTTACTACATGGTCAGTATGACGTTCGCCGTCCTGGTCTTTCCCGAACCGCTGGCACTCGCGGGCATGCTGATGCTGGCGATCGGCGACCCGCTCAGCGGCTTGGTTTCGGACAACACGCTCAAGCGCGTGAAACACCCGAAGACGCTGGCCACGATGTTGGTCGTCTCGACCCTGTTGGCGCTGCCGTTCTTCCTCGAGGCTCCACAGGTCGCCGTCGCCGCGGCAATCGGAGCCACCATCGCCGACGGCATCAAGGTACAACTCGGGGACTTCATTCTCGACGACAACCTGACGATTCCGATTTACGCCGGCGTCCTCGGGTACCTAGCCCTCGAGTTCGTCCCGCTCTGATGGCCGGCTCACGCCGTCACGGCCCCCACTCGAGAGTCACGGCACACTGCTTGTAGTGGGGTTCTCTCGAGCGTGGATCGACTGCCGGGACGGTCAACTCGTTCGTCGCGGGGTGGTGGACCGGGAGCCAGACCACCCCCTCGGGAACGCGCGAATCCCGATCGAGCATTGCCGTCACGGCCCCCCGTCGGGACCGGATCCGCACGCTCGGTGTCCCCATCGATTCGGAACGGCCCTCGAGGGCTGACGGCGGTGTCGAATCCAGCGTGCGTGTCGCCGTCCTGGGGTGAACTCGGGCCACGAGGTCGTCATTGCGGGCCCGGACGCCGGTGTTGTACGATTCCGCCAGACGAGCGGTTGTCAACGTCAGCGGGAATCGGTCGTCGGTTGGTTCCGGGAGCGCTCTCGGCATCGCGTCCGAGAATCGGGCTCGTCCCGACGGCGTGGGAAACGACCAGGAGCTGGCCCCACCAGTACCGTCTCCGGCCGGCCCGCCGGCGTCGTTCTCACCGTCCGGGTCACCCTCGTGGTATCGGTAGCCACCGGCGTCGTCGGGGGTGGGTGCGGGCCACCGGACTGCGAGTTCGGCCTCGAGTCGATCGTAGCTCACTCCCGAGCAATCGGCGGAGGTGCCCGCGGTGAGTGCGGCGATCTCCTCGAAGACGGCCTCGGGCGTCGGCGGCTCCTCGAAGAGCCCAGGGACGACTCGGGTCGCGAGTTCCCCGATTATCTCGAGGTCGGTCTTCACCCCGTGGGGTGTGTCGGTCGCCGCCCGAACCCGCGAAATCGTCCGCTCCATGTTCATCGCCGTCCCCTCGGATTCGCCCCAGGTTGCGGCCGGGAGCACCACGTCCGCCCGTTCGACCGTTTCGCTGTGGAAGGCGTCCTGGACGACCAGAAACGCGTCCTCGAGGCGGTCGCGAACGCGAGTGGCGTCCGGCAGTCCGGCAGCCGGGTTCGTCGCGACGGCGTAGACGGCCTCGACCGCGTCGTCGATGGCCTCGACGATGCCAACGGGACCAGGCCCTGTCACCGCGGGGAGCCGCGAGGGCGGGACGCCCCAGACCTCGGCGACGGCTTTGCGGTGGCTCGGGTCCGCGAACGGCCGCTGTCCGGGCCAGGTCCCCTTGGCCGAACAGACGCGGGCGCCCATCGAGTTCGCCTGGCCAGTCAGCGAGAACGGGCCGGAACCGGGCCCGAGCGTTCCGGTCGCCAGACAGCAGTCGATCAACGCCCCCGCGGTGGCCGTGCCGGCGACCGACTGGTTGACGCCCATCCCCCAGTACACCAGCGCGCGGTCCCGAAAGCCGTCGGCGAGCCGGTCGACGGCCGCGTGGGAGACGCCGGCCCGGGCTGCGGCTGCGGCGGGATCGGGGAGTTCCTCGAGCAGGGCGTCGAACCCCGTGGTGTGGCTCGCGATGAACGCCTCGTCGTGTTCGTCGCGCTCGACGATGCGGGCGAGGATGGCTCGAGCGAGCGCGAGATCACCGCCTGGGTCTGGCGCGACGTGGACATCCGCGTGATCGACGGTCTCGCTTTCGACGGGATCGACGACGAGCAACTGGCTGCCATCGGCGGTAGCGCTCGCGGTGATCCACCGGAAGAGGACGGGATGGGAAACGGCCGGGTTCGCCCCCCAGACGAGGTGGGTGTCAGCGTTCGGGATATCGTCGTACGTCGGGGGCGGCCCATCGCTGCCGAAGGCGTCGTACTGGGCGGTCACCGCACTGGCCATACACAGGGTCGTGTTCGCATCGTAGTGGCGCGTCCCGAACCCACCGCGGGCGAGTTTCCCCAGGGCGTAGGTTGCCTCGTTCGTCTGCTGGCCACTGCCCAGGACTGCGACTGCATCGGGGCTTCGCTCGAGGGCGGCCTCGATCCCCGCCGTGGCTCGCTCGAGGGCGTTCGGCCACGTCGTCGCCACGAGGTCGCCCTTACGGCGGACCAGCGGCCGTTTGAGTCGCGTCCCGTCGGGGTCGGCCGTCTCGCGAATCCCACGCTTGCAGGCTGCCCCGCGGGTCGTCGGATGGGACGGGTCGCCGCGAACGTCGTCGAGTCCCCGGCCCGACTCGTCGCCTCGCTGCAGGAATCCACAGCCGACGGCACAGCGCATGCACGTCGTTGGAACCCGTTCTCGGTCGCTCACGTCGGATCACCCGAGGTCCACTCGAGTGAACGGGTGGTGGTCCCCATCCCGATCGACATCGGAACGTTGGCAGGAATCATTCACGACGTCACTGTCCCATGGTCGCCGTTCCTGGAATATAACCGTTCCCGAGCAGACGGGAGTGCGTCGTCTCCGACGGCTGTCGCCTTCGGTACTCCGGCGGGAGTGTGCGCTCACTCCTGGCCCGCCCACTTGAGCAGGAGCAGGGTTCCCTCGAACAGGAGGATCATGACGATTCCCACGATGATGGGGGCCATCAGCGTCGGATCGATGGTGAACATGAACGAGAGCCCGAAGAAGGCCGCCCAGAAGTACAGGCGCTTCTCCGTGAGCCAGGTCCGGGTCGTGACGCCCATCAACACCGCGAGGATGACGAAAAGCGGGATCTGGAAGACGATCGCCATGAACCCGGTCAGCGTGATGATCAGGTTGAACGTCTCACCGAGGGCGTAGGCGATGTCGGCACTCCCCTCGGAGTAGAACGTGAAGTATTCGAAGAGGATTGGGAGCACGACGACGAACGAAAACAGCATGCCGACACCCGCGAGGACGACGCTCGTCGGCACCGCCGCGAGGTAGTACTTGCGCTCGTGTGGGTACAGCCCAGGGCGCATGAACAAATAACACTGGTAGACGAGCAGCGGTATTGCTACCATGATCCCTGCCAGTGCCGCGACCTTGATCCGCGTCAGCCACAGCTCGAGCGGGTGGTAGACGTGGGGCGGTTGTTCGACGCCCGCCGGGAAGACGTTGTCCCAGATGAGGGTGATCCCCTGGGAAGACCACAGCAGGGCGATGGCGGTTGCGGCCGAGCCAAAGAGGACGACGACGGCCAGTCGCATGACCATTTCCTCGATGTGATCGGCCAGCGGCATTTCCTCGTCATCCGGCGGCGTCGAGATGCCGCCGATGTCCTCGTCGGGGTTTGGATACGTCGGCTCCTGGCGGTCAGTGCTCGAGTCCGGGTGGCCGTGGCCGTCGGTTTTGGCTTCGGGTGTGGCGGTGTCGTCGTCGTCCGTTTCGTCTATGTCGTCGTCGTCCGTTTCGTCTATGTCGTCCGTTTCGTCTGTGTCGTCGCTCTCGTCCGTTTCGTCTTCTTCGTCCTCCGAACCCGCATCACCACCCCCGTCGTCAACGGCCTGGGTCTCGGCGTCCTCATCGTCGGCGCCGTCATCGGCCGCGTCGACAGTCTCGCCCTCGGGGTCGCTCTCCTCGCTGGAACCTCCGGGATCGCTATCCTCCTCAGCACTGTCGAGGTCGGTGTCCTCCCCAGGGGCCGACCGTGAGCCACGGCCGCAATCGGGGTCACCATCGCGCTCGCGGGGAGCCACCGGGCCGAGCGTGGGCCGGTCCTCGAGCGGGACCTCCTCGAACGATTCGGCAGCAGGTGTCCCGCTGTCGTCCGTTTTCCTGAGGCCGTCGGTTTCCGTCTCGGCCGTGTCCGCGTGCTTGGCAGGTGGGTCTTCGTCGTCCGTGTCTGCCTCTTCGTTGGCCGCGTACTCGGTGTTCTCGAGATCCCCGTCGTCCGAGTCACCGTCGGTGTCCCCGTCATCACCCTCGTCGTCATCAGCGTCGTCGCCATCGTCGTCGTCAGCCCCCGTCTTTTCGGCATCGGCCTCGTCGGTATCTGCCTCCTCGACGTCACGCTCACCAGATTCGACCGTTTCCTCCTCACCGGCGTCGCTCACCGTCGTGTCCGTGTTTCTCCCCTTCGCTGCATCGTCCTCGGTCGTCGCCGGTTCGTCCTCCGCAGACGCATCGGCTGTCGTCTCTGGAGGCGCCGCCTCGGGTTCGGTGTCCGCTCGGGAGCCACTCGAGTCCTGTGGCTCCACACCCTCCTCACGGTCGGCACCCGACTCCGGCTCCTCCGGCATCTATCGGGATATAGATAGGCCGCTGGTTATAGGCCTTTTTCTTACGTGTCGTGCCTGCAGTTCAGGTAACCACTATCTACCGCATACCAGCAAGTGATTGACTCGAAAGGTTGATAACTGAATCAAAGCTACCCTCTGTCACCCAATGAGCGCTATCGACGAGGACACCGCCCGGACGATCAACGCCGGTCGGGACACCCTGGGCGCGATGTTCTCGAGCGCACAGGCCAACCTCCAGAAGGTCTTTATCGTCTTCGTCGTCGGATTTATGGGCTCGTTCTACGCCCTCCGGATCTGGATCTGGGACTTCCTCGAGGCGACGGCGAAGGCGGAAATGGCCGGCCACGTCGCCGACCAGACCGACATTATCACCCGCACCCCGTTCGAGGTGATCCTCCTCCAGGCAAAGATCGGGATGATCGTCGGCATCCTGATCGCCGTTCCGTTCTTGCTCTATCTCTCCCGCGAAAAACTCCGCGAACGCGGCGTCCAGAGCGTCGTCCCGCTCTCGAAAACCTATCTGGTCCTGTTTAGCCTGCTCTCGATCGTCCTCTTCTGGACCGGGCTGTTTTACGCCTACGCCATCTTCTTCCCCTACGCCTTCGACTTCCTGGCCGGCAACGCCGTCACCATGGGCATCAAGCCCAGTTTCGGCATCACCGAGTTTACCGAGTTCATCGCCCTGTTGACCCTCTCGTTTGGCCTCGCGGCTCAGTTGCCGCTTTTTATGAGCGCGCTCTCCTACACCGAGATCATCCCCTACGAGACGTTCCGTGAGAAGTGGCGTCACGCAATCGTCGGCATCACGGTCTTCGGCGCGCTCTTTTCCCCACCAGACCCGTTCACGCTCGTCATGTGGGCGACGCCGATGGTCGTCCTCTACGTGTTCAGTCTGGGCCTCGCCAAGCTCGTCACCAACATCCGTCGCCGAGGCGCGGCCGAACTCGACGGCGGGGCCGCCCTCGTGAAACGGCGACTCCTCCAGTTCGGGCTCTCCGTCCTCGCGCTCGCCGGCCTCCTCTCGGCCGCGATCAGCTACGGCGGGTTCGAGTACCTCGAGAATGAACTCTACCCCGTGCTGCCGGCCTGGGCCCGCCCCGACGGCACCTCCCTGCTCGAGACGCTGCCGGCGGAGTACGGCGTGGCGGGCGCAGTCGCCTCGGGGCTGTCGATTGCCCTGATAGTCGCTCTCGTCGTTCTGGCCCTCTACACGCTCACGGTGCTCCAGCGCCCCGTCTACCCTCGGGAGTCGGCACTGCGAACCGCTACCGATCCCTCCGAGATCGACCTGCAGGTGCTGGATGCCGATGCCATCTGGCAGGCTCCGCCCCAGGTATTCCTCAAGATGAGCGAGGACGAGGCTCTCGAGGAGGCTCGGGAGGCGATGTACGACGACGACAAGGCCAAAGCCGAGGCGATTCTGGACCGGTTCGACACCCTGAACGCTGAGGCCGAGGCCGAGGCTGCCGACGACGAGGCCACGGCCGCCGGTGCAACCGACGGGGCGAGCAGCGAGGCCACCGCAACCGAGGGCGACGGAGAGGAGGGTGGCCTCCTCACCGGGACCGCCGCCGGCATCCTCGATCCGTTCACCGAGGACGAAACCACCGAGGAGGACATCGGTGGCTACGCCTACGACATCGCCTTCATTTTCAACAGCCTCACCTCGAAGATGTTCCGCCTCGTCGGCCTGTTCATGCTCGTCATGGCCGGGACGTTCTTCTGGCTCTACCAGGGTGGGGTTGGAGACACGCTCGTGCTCTTCCTCGAACGCGTTCCCCAGGACGTCCTCGACACCATCGCCGTCGAGAACGACGCCGAACCGGGGATGGCTGCCGCGGATCTCCTCGAGCACACGGACATCGTGATCGCGCTCCACCCGGTGGAGGTGCTGATCTTCGCCGTGAAGGTGAGCGTCCTGGGTGGCATCGTCGCCGTCCTCCCGCTGTTGCTCTACTACGCCTGGCCCGCCGCTCGGGAACGCGGTCTCGTTCGGGGCGACGAGCGGGTCTTCCTCGTCTGGGGTGGCGTCCTCGCCCTCGGCTTTGCCGTCGGGACCTACCTCGGCTTCTTCTGGATCGCGCCGGCGGTCATCTCGTATCTGGTGGCCGACGCCATCGCTAACCAGGTGGTCGTCTCCTACCGGATCAAGAGCTTCTTCTGGCTCGTGATCTTCACGACGGTCGGCATCGGCCTGCTCTTCAACATCATTGTCACCATGGCGATGTTCCACGTCGGTGGCATCCTCAACTACCGAACCATGCTGGCACGCTGGCGACCCGTGGTCGTGGGTATCTTCGCCTTCGCAGCCTTCGCCAGTCCGCGGGGCATCCTGACGATGATTCTGGTCGCCCTGCCGCTCGCGATCACCTACCTGCTCGGACTCGGGGTCCTCTACTTGCTCACGGGTGGCGGTCGGTTCTTCGGCGGTGGTGGTGGCTCGAGCGATCCGGGTCCCGAGCCGGAGCCGGAACCGGCGGATTGAGGACCGAGCACGGGTACATTCTGTGCCCCTGCTCGACGACGGAGACGGCCAGCTACGGAGCGGAATCTATATCGGAACGTCTGTGTCACGTGTTGTCGTGACACTGTCGACGATCCCTCGATACGACAGCGAAGAGGTTGAAACCGTGGGTGAGCACGCCGTCGTGATCGGGGCGAGTGTGGCCGGGATGGTGACGGCCAGGGTCCTCGCCGATGCGTTCGAGCGGGTGACGGTCATCGAGCGTGACCCGCTCCCGGACGGGCCGACACCCCGACGCGGCGTCCCGCAGGGACACCACGTTCACCTGCTGCTCGAGGCCGGGCGGACCACGCTCGCGGATCTGTTTCCGAACTTCGGACGCGAATTGCTCGGTTCGGGGGGTGTTCTCGTGGATGCGTCGACGGATCTCATCCATTACGAGAACGGTGGCACCCTCGCGGAGGGCCCCGAGCGGTTGCCACTCTACTGTGCGAGTCGGCCGCTGTTCGAGGGCGTCGTCCGGTCGCGACTCGCCAGCGTCGACGGGGTGTCGATTCGAGACGAGTGTCAGTTCAGCGACTACCGACTGGACGAGTCGAGGATGGCCGTGAACGGACTCACGGTGCGAGCTGAGGGTGGCGCGGCGGAGCTCATCACGGCGGAACTGGTCGTCGACGCTACCGGGCGAACCTCCAACACGCCGCGGTGGCTCGATCGACGTGGCTTCGAGTCACCGCCGGTGACGGAGATCGACATCGACGTCACCTACAGCACGGTCGCCATCGAGCGGCCGACAGACGACCTCCGAACGTGGCTCGTGGCACCCTCCCCGACAGATCCACGAGGGGGAGCGGCCGTCCCGATCGAGCGGGACCGATGGCTGGTGACGCTGTTCGGCGTTCACGGCGAGCGTCCACCGACCGACGAGGCGGGCTTTCTCGCGTATGCCGACAGTCTGGCGCTGCCCGATTTGCACCGATTGCTCGAGCGGCGGCGATGGGTCTCCGACGGCATTGCCCACCATCCGTTCCCGTCGAACCGTCGCCATCGCTACGAGGCACTCGAGCGAGTGCCCCATGGATTGATCGTGACGGGTGACGCCATCGCGAGTTTCAACCCCATCTACGGACAGGGGATGTCCGTCGCCGCGCTCGAGGCGCTCCAGCTTCACCACACGCTCGCCCGTGCTGACGGCTTCGCGCTCGCAGATCCCGGCGGCCACTCCCTCCCCCTCGAGTTCTACGACCGGGCGGGCAACGTCGTCGACGACGTCTGGGACCTCACCGTCGGGAGCGACTTCGCGTTTCCACAGACCGAGGGGAACAACCCCCGCGGGACGGACCTCTTCAACCGATACGTGTCGCGACTGGTCCAAGCGGCACAGACGGACGGCACGCTGCGAAACGAGTACTATCGGGTCGTTCGACTCGAGAACCCACCGACGTCACTGCTCCGTCCGTCGGTCGTCCGGCGCGTCCTCTTTGCCTGCCGGTCAGGACGGGCGTCTCGACCGAATTAATAAAGGGACTGCCGTGGCTTGCTCTCTCCATGCCAAAGATCAGCGTCGAGATCCCCCAGGAGCTGCTCGACGACCTCGACGAGCACGTCGGCGACGACGGGAAGTTCGTCAATCGAAGCGACGCCGTGCGTGCCTCGATCAGGAAAACGCTGGATATCCTCGACGAAATCGACGCGAGACACGACCGCCTCGAGGACGAGTCCTGAGCCCTAGCGCACGTCGACCGTTCGTGATGCCTCGACCGGCAGCAGTGGCTCCTCGGGAAAGGCCACGCTGACGGTGTACTCGAGTTCGTCCGCATTGGCCCCGAAGACGCCGATGGGAACGGTCTCGGTGTCACGCAAATAGGTACTCGTCTGGGTCATCTCGATCCCGTTGACGGTCACGCGGATGCCAACACTGGTCGGGCTGGCGAGGTTGCGGATCCGCACCTCCTGAACTGCGTTGTCACCGGTCGCGATCGAGTCGGGGAACGCGCCCCACTCGAGGTCGATGGCGGGGAGCGTCTGCGCCCCCTCGTAGACGCGCTCGGCGATGTGTTCGCCGAGTCCGGCCTCGACCAGCCCCTCGACGCCCGCCTCGACGACGTCACTGGGGGTCGCCAGCCCCTCCGCGGCGAGTTTGCTTGCCCGCCCGGGGCCGACGCCGTCGATGGCCGTGAGGCCGACGGCGTCGTCGGTCACGCCGTTTTCGATCCGGGCCTCGAGGCGGCGGGCGAGATTGGCGTCGTGTGGACTCGCGAACCGCTCGAGAAACGCACGCAGTGCCGACAGCAGGCGAAGCGCGTTGCGCTTGATGACCCAGGCGTCGCTCCTGAGGTCGGGTGGGATGGTGCCGGTGGCCGCGCCGTGGAGGATCGCCAGCACCTTTCGCTGGCCGGCATCGAGGTCGCCGGGTTCCCGACCGACGAGGACCGAGCGGATGGCCTCCCGTTCGGACTGGCGAGCGGAGACCGAATCGAACTCCGTGGCTGTCGCGACAACCTCGAGTATATCGGCGGCCTCGAGGGCTGTCGACCCGCTCGGGGCTCCCTTCGACTCGTCGTTGCCTCCATCTTCGGGTTCAGCTCCGCCCGTATCCACCGCCCGGTCACACAGGTCAGCGAAGCCAGCGGCCGTCTCGAGCCTGAGGTAGTACGTCGAGGCGAGAACGCCCCGTGGCGTCGGGTCGACCGAGAGGTCGTCGCCGGTCTCGACGAACCCCTTCGCCACGAGTTCCTCGAGGCAATCGCGGACCCGGCGGCGGAGTTGATGAAAGCCGTACTCCTCGGGGCGTGATTGCCCCCGCTCGTAGTAGAACGTCGTCTCGAGCCAATCCATCACGTCCTCGAGGTCGTCGATCGTCCCCATCGCGATCTCGGCGTTGAGGTGCGTGGGCAGGCTCTCCGCTAGCCGGGACTCGATCTCCTTGCCATCCCGGAGCAGGCGTCGGTACTTGTCCGCCTCGGCACCGTCACAGACGACCCAACCGTAGCCCACGTCGTCGTACCCCGGCCGCCCCGCCCGCCCCAGCATCTGGAGCACGTCGAGTGGACTCATGTCGACCTCGCCCTCGAGCGGGTCGTGGTATTTCGTGTCCCGGATCACGACACAGCGGGCAGGCAGGTTGACCCCCCAGGCCAGCGTCGAGGTCGAAAAGAGCAGTTCGATTTGGCCCTCTTTGAACCACTCCTCGATGCGGTCCTTGTCGTTCTTCGAGAGCCCGGCGTGGTGGAAGGCGACACCGTCGAGGGCCGAATTTCGGAGGGTGTCGTTCTCGAGTTGCTTCGTTTCGGTATGAAAATCGTAGTCGCCGCGAGCCCCCATCTCGATGTCGCGTTCGGCGATCTCGTCGCGAGCCTTCTCGGCTGCACGGACGGTGTCCTGTCTCGAGGCGACGAACACGAGCGCCTGGCCGTCCTCCCGAAGGTGGGGCTCGGCCAGGTCCAGCGCCCGGTAGAGCCGTCGATATTTGTCTGCGAAGGTGTTCTCACCGTGGGTGTAGGTCTTGACCCCGGCGTTGAGGTCGACGGGGCGGTACTCGTCGCCGAACTCGAAGGTACACTCGGGTGGGGCGTCGAGCCACGCCGCCACGTCCGCGACGTTCGGCATCGTGGCGGAGAGTGCCACGACGCGGGGGTCACAGAGTCGACGCAGCCGGGAGACCGTCACCTCGAGGACCGAGCCACGCCGTTCGGCGTCCAGCAGGTGGACCTCGTCGATGATGCAGACGTCGACGTCGGTGACGAACGTGTACCGGGGGGAATCGTGCTTGCGGGTGGCGGAGTCGAGTTTCTCCGGCGTCATCACGAGGATGTCGGCGCGGGCGGCCCGCCGCGGGTTGAGGTCGCGTTCGCCCGTGACGACGTACACCGAGTAGCCCAGCTCCTCGAAGCGGTCCCAGTCGGCCTCCTTCTCGTTGGTCAGCGCGCGCAATGGGGCGATAAAGAGCGCCGTGCCCCCGTCGGCCAGCGCGTCACAGATCGCCAGTTCGGCCAGGGCCGTCTTTCCAGAGGCCGTCGGCGCGCTCGCGACGACGTTGTCCTCGCGCTCGAGCAGCGCGGGCAGGGCCTCCCGTTGCATGCGATTGAACGACTCGAAGGCGAAGGCGTCAGCAAACTCGGGCAGAACCTCGGCGACCTCCATCACTCGGAGACGGGGAGTGGCCGGTCAAAGGCGTTTCCTTCCGGCTCGGGTGGGCCCCACCCCGGTCCGTTCGCCGAAATCGTTCACGCGGATCCATCGCTTGTGAACTACCCCTGCCTACTCGCCGCCGTTGGCGGCTCCTTGAGGAAGGGGGCTTACCGCCTGTAATCAGCTACATCGCCTCGGCGTCGGTGCCGTCGAGTTGGTTGCTGAGCCGTCGGGCGGCCCGCTCCGGTCGGGGAACCCACTCGAAGGCGAGTTCCGGATCGGACGATCCAGCGGTGTAGACCGTCAGTTCGCCATAGCCGAGCACGCGACCGAGGTAGCCCTGCTCGAGGGTCGTGTTCTGGATGCGATCGAGGCGAAATTGCGTGACGTCTCGCGAAATGATCCCCCGCTTCAAGTAGAGCTGGCTCGAGGTCAACACGTAGCGCGTGTTCGTCCAGAGGATGTACCCCACGAGGAGGACGCCGAGCCCGACGGTGCCGAAGACGAAGCCGGCGGCGATCACCAGCTGGTTGCCGTTCGTCGCGGTGATTGCCAGCAGTCCGAGGCCGACGACCAGCAGGAAGAATCCGAGGGGGAGTCGCCAGCCAATCGCGATGGGGTGGGGCCGACTGTGCCAGACGACGGACTCATCGTCGGCGAGGTGAAGCCAGTCGGCGTCGATCGGCTCGCTCATACCCAGCCCCTATACCGATTGGGGTGAAAAACACCCCGTGCGGTTCTCAAGGCGCGAGGGACTCGAGATGCCGGCGATGCCCGCGATGTCGAGTGTCGAGACGACTGGGGCTCCTCGAGAGTTTATATATCAGGACGGGACCAGACGGTCCATGGTCGACGACACGATTCGGGTCCTCGCCGGGGACTGCACGGTCATCGCCGACGGCACCGATCGCAGCGAGTACAGGGGGCGCGTGACGACGGTGATCAAGCCCGACAACACCGTCCTCGTCCACGACGTCGACGGCTACCAGCCCGTCGCCTGGCTCACCCGGGCCGACAGCGTCTCGAGTGAGCAAGACGGTGACTTCACGCTGGTCGCGAACAAGGGGACCCAGACCCTGCGGGTGGCTGCCCACGACCAGGACGGCTTCGCCAGCTATTCGGCCTCGAGCGCCGGCGTGCCCGTCGGCGAGTGCCCGAACGAGGAGTGTACCGGCGTGCTCGTTCGCTCGAACGGCGTCCACTGCGTCGATTGCGGCGACAGATACGCGATCCCGCGGGACGCGACCATTCGCGACGACCGCTGTGAGTGTGGTCTCCCCCGGATGCGCGTCGAGCGGGGCCTGGCCTTCCACGTCTGTCTCGATCGGGGCTGTGAATCGCTCGACGACGCCGTCACGGAGGCCTTCGATCGTGAGTGGGAGTGTCCGAACTGCGAGGGTGACCTGCTGGTGCTCCGTCGGGGCGGTCTCATCGCTGGCTGTGAGCACTACCCCGACTGCGATACCGGGTTCGTCATCCCAACCGGCGTGGTGGACGGCGAATGTGCCTGCGGACTTCCCACGTTCGAAACCGCCACTGGCAGGCGGTGTCTCGACGCCACCTGTGATCGAGTCAGGGTCTCGGGCGGGGAAGACGACGCAGTGGACTCAACCCCGTCGACTGTAGGGCCCTCGTCGTGAGGGCTGTGCGAGTTGGTACTCTGTGCCCGTCACTACGAACGCGCCACGACCACACGATTCCGCAGGCGCTTTGTGTCCACCCACGGACCATCGACCATGACACTCGAGGGTCGGTTCGACGGCGAGGTCGTCCGCGTGGCGGGGGACGCCCGCCAGCGGTTTCACGACGCACGCGGCTACGGCTATCCGCTCGAGGGCAACGAGATCGCGCTCGCGCCGGTCGAGGCCGCCCACCTCCTCTTTCGGGAGGATCTCTCGGGAGTCGTCGACGAACCCGCTGGCGGCGCAGTTCGCGGCTTTCGGGCGTTCCTCTCCCGGGAACCCACACCGAGTCCCGACTTCGGCATCCGTTTTCTGGTCTACGCGGATCTCCGGTCGCGGGGATTCTACCTCGCGCCGGCTCGCGAACCATGGGTGGCCGATCCCCCGCACGCCGCCGACCTCGTCGTCTTTCCCCGCGGCAAGGGTCCGGCCGATGGCGAGATCCAGTACGGCCTCCGCGTCGTCGGCGAACGGACGGACCTGCCGGCAACGGCGCTGCTCGAGGATGGCGCCACCCGTTCCAGCGACGATCCGGACGGAGTCACGAACGCGCTCGCCGTAGTCGATGAGGAAAGCGAGATCACGTACTTCGAACGACGTCGACCCACCTTCGACGGCACCAGCGCGAGCGAACTCCCGTCGGGCCTCGAGGCGGATCTCCTCGAGGATCGGGTCATCTGCTGGGATCCGCCGGTATCGCTCTACGAGCGGACGTTCTACGGCCAGCCACTCGAGGGTCGGGAGTACGACGAGCCGACCCTGCAGTGTTCGCTGGTGGAGGCGGCCCACCTCGCTGAGGCCGGCGCGATCGACCTCGATCCCGAGACGGTGCACGCGAGAGGGCGTGCTGTCGAGGGCGATCGGTTCGACCGCCGTTTTGCCGTCTACGCCCACCTCCGTGCGGCGGGCGTGGTCCCCAAGACCGGATACAAGTTCGGGGCGGACTTCCGGACCTACGACGCCGTCACGAACGTCGACGACCTGGCGCACTCCGAACGGCTGGTCCGGGTGTTGCCCGCCGACCACGTCTTCGAACCACGTGATCTGTCCCTCGACGTCAGACTGGCCCACGGGGTGCGCAAGACGATGGTGTTCGGCCTCGTCGACGACGGCGTCGTCGAGTGGGTCAGCCTCGAGCGGTTGACGCCCTGACCCGGGAGTCGTCGTGGGCGGGCCTCCAGGCAACCCACGGGTGCGACAACCTATATGTCGCTGTGGCAGAATGCTTCGTCAATGGCAACCCCCGCCCAGGAAGTGGCGACCGTCCTCGTCGGCGGCGATGGGACGTCGGACCTGGCACGCGTCCTCGAAGAGCGCCTCCCAGCGCGTGTACACCACCGGCCGACGGTCGAGGACTGCCTCGAGATGGCCGCGGACGGGGAGCGTCGCGTGGAGTGCCTCGTGATCGCGCCGACGAACGCCGCGCACGACGAACGGCTCACGGCGTACCTCCGGAACCGACGTGCGTTCTGCTCGGTGGTCCAGTACGTCACCGACAGCGTCGACCCGTGGCCGGCCGGGTCCGGCGAGCGACCGTATTGCCCACCGACGTTTCGGGCCTCGTCGACGGACGCGCTCGTCGAACACGTCGACTCGCTGCTCGCCCAACGGCGGCGCGAGCGAATCCTCGAGGCCCTCCAGCGAACGACGCCCGTGTTACACCGGGAGGAGACGCCCGAGGCCATCGCCGAGCGCTGCGTCGAGGTCGCGACCAACGTTCTCGGGTGGCCCTATACGACGGTGTTCGAACTCGGGGACGGCGGTACGCACTTCGAGATCGTTGCGACGACTGACGAGCGTCGCCAGCGCGGAGCCATCCCCGAGCGGATCCCGTTCGAGGAGTCCCTGTCCGGGATCGCCTACCAGCGCGGGCAACCGGTTGCGTTCGACGAGCATCTCGAGAACGCACTCGGCGACCACGAGGAGATCGACTTTCGGGACATCGGTGAAAGCGAGGTGCTCGACGACCCCGGCCACCCGATGAAGTCGGGGTTGATCGTGCCCCTGGGAACCTACGGCACGCTCGGTATCGTCACCCCGGAGTCGGGGTCGCTGAGCGTCTCGGATTACCAGTTCGTGAGCATCCTCGCGGAAAACGCGACGGCCGCCCTCGAGCGAACCGAACGCGAGCAGGCCCTCGAGCGAGCGAACGAGCGCCTCGAGGCGTTCGCGGCGGTCCTCTCACACGACCTTCGGAACCCGCTTTCGGTCGCCAGCGGCACCGTCGCGTTGCTCCGCGAGGAGTACGAAGACGACCGTCTCGAGACCGTCGAGGGAAGCCTCGAGCGGATGGACGACCTCATCGGCGACGTGTTGACGCTCGTTCGGGCGGACCTCGAAGCGGCGGAGTTCGAGTGGGTCTCCGTGGGGATGGCGGCGAAGGCGGCCTGGGATACCGTCGACACGAACTCGGCGACCCTCGAAGTCGATCCCGGGTCGCCGTCGGTGAAGGTCGCACCCGGGCCACTGCGTGAACTGCTCGAGAACGTGTTCGCGAACGCGGTCACCCACGCCGGCCCTGCCGTGGCCGTATCCGTCGAGGCGACCGATCGTGGATTCGCCATCGAAGACGACGGTCCAGGCGTCCCTGCGGCGGACCGCGAACGGATCTTCGAATACGGACAGTCGGGAGACGAGGACGGCACAGGGCTGGGACTGGCGATCGTCCGGGAAATCGTGACCGCCTTCGAGTGGCGCGTCGAGGCGACCGACGGTTCCGGAGGTGGCCTTCGACTCGAGTTCTTGACCGATGTGCGGTCTCCTGGTGAACCGGCCCAGGTCGATCGCGGTGGAGATCCGTAGGCTGTGAGTACGCCTGAACGTCCACGCGAACGCCTGACACAGGAAGCGAAGGTTTTTGCGCGGCCGGGGACCAACCCGGAGTAATGACCGGAGACCGAGACCGACTCGAGGAACCGCGAACGGATGGCGGGACTGCTGGAGCCGACGAGGTCGCCCTCGATCCCTGGGGTTCCTCGACGGTCTCCGACTACCGGAAGCTGTTCGAGGAGTTCGGCATCGAGTCCTTCGAGGCGCTCTTGGACGAGGTTCCCCATCCCCACTATCTGATGCGCCGTGGGGTCATCTTCGGCCACCGCGAGTACCGGGACGTCGTCGAGGCGATGCAGGACGACGATCCGTTCGCCGTCCTCTCGGGGTTCATGCCCACCGGGGACCCACACATCGGTCACAAGCTCGTCTTCGACGAGATCATCTGGCACCAGGAACGTGGCGGGGACGCCTACGCACTGATCGCAGACCTCGAGGCCCACTCGGCGCGGGGACTCTCCTGGGACGAGATCGACGAGCACGCCGAAAACTACCTGCTCTCGCTGCTGGCCCTCGGATTCGACCCCGAGGCGGGCACCCTCTACCGGCAGTCGACCAACCGGGCGGTCCAGGATCTGGCGTTCGAACTCGGGAGCGAGGCCAACTACTCGGAACTGCAGGCGATTTACGGCTTCGACGGCGAGACCGACGTCTCCCACATGCAGTCGGTCGTCACCCAGATGGCCGACATCTGCTACCCCCAGCTCGAGACGCCCAAACCGACGGTGATCCCCGTCGGCCCCGACCAGGATCCCCACGTTCGCCTGGCGCGGGACCTGGCCTCTCGGATGCGGTTTTTCGGCGTGACGACGGCCTACGCGAGCTTCGAGGCGACCGCGGCGGAACTCGAGGTGGTCCGAGCTGCCTATCACGCGCGGGAGACGTACGCCGAGGAGCCGACGACGCCGCGCTGTATCGAGGCCGCCGAGTGGCTCGCCGAGACCGGCGTCGAGGGGCTGGCGGCGCTCGAGGGCGGGACCGAGGATACTGCGGGACCCGAGCAAAGAACCCTCGAGTCCGCTATCTCGAGACTCGAGAATGCCGGCATGGAGCCGCTGCGGCCCCGAACTCGGTTCCTGAACCGACGAGCGACCGCGGAGGCGTTCGAGGGACTGATCGAGGCCGTCGAGGGCGAAAAGCGGGTCTTCGACGAACACGTCGACGCCTTCGACCTGGACCGCGTCGCAGCCGAGGACCTGGCTCGGGAGGTCGAACTCGAGTACGGTGGCTACGGCTTTCGCCTGCCGTCGTCGATCTATCACCGGTTCATGACGGGGCTCACGGGTGGCAAGATGTCCTCGTCGATTCCGGCGAGTCACATCTCGTTGCTCGACGACCCAGCGGTAGGGTACGACAAGGTGAAGTCCGCCACGACCGGTGGGCGGGAAACCGCCGAGAAACAGCGTGAACTCGGGGGGAAAGCCGACGAGTGTCCCGTCTACGAGCTGTACGCCTACCTCCTGGCGGGTGACGACGACGAGTTCGCCAAATTGGTCTACGACGAGTGTGTCGGCGGCGAGCGCCTCTGTGGCGATTGCAAGGAGCAGGCCGCCCAGCTCATGCGGGAGTTCCTGGCCGACCACCAGGAGAAACGCGAGGAGGTCGCCGAGTTGCTCGAGGCCGCGGATATCGACCTCGAGTCCGATCGGCGGGGGTAGGGTCTCGAGTCGTTTCGTTTGGGTAGGGTCTCGAGTCTAATCGTCGAGATTCTCGAGTCGGATCCATGCGAGAAGGCCCCAATCCCAGCGAGATCCATCGGTAGATCGCTCGATACTACAGAAACCGAAGTTTGGTGGGTAGCCAATGATACAGAAACCGAAGTGCTAGAGGAGACCAAGGCTACAGAACGTGTAGTGACTCCAACTACCGCAGTCACGGGAAACGGCTTGTCGCCGACTCGAGCCTAGAAGTCCGGTAAATCCTCCGGCGGTTCGTACTCGGCCTCCCAGGTGATGTAGTCGTCCTTGAGAATCTCACAGACCAGTTGCCCGAACTCGGTGAGTTCGGCGTTGATCGAGGAGACGGTCCCCCAGGACTGCAAGCCCGGATGGTACTCGCGGGCTTGCCAGTCCTCGGGTATCCCGGGGGCGTGATAGCCCACGCGGTCTGCAAAATCGTCCCAAAAGAAGTCGAACTCGGCGAATAGGCCGAGGTCCGTCGCGATCTCGAACGCCTGGGCCTCGAGGTCGCTGTCCCCCTTCCAGCGCTCGAAGGCCTCCTCCCAGGCCCCGTCCTCGAGGAACTCCTGCAGTTCCTCCCGGCGGTAATCGATGTCGTCCGTGTCGCCCGAAATGGTCGCGTCCTCGTATTCGTTCGGATCGACGTACGTGAGTTCCGGCGGTTCGGGGGGCTCGACCTCGAGTGTCATGGGGAGGGGTAGGAGTGGCTCGAGGATAAGAATTGAGGACGCGTCGCGTGTGTCGTTGGTTTCCAGGGCTGGGTGGGTGGTGTCGTGAGTGCAGTGGTGTATGGGGGTGGTGTCGTGAGTGCAGTGGTGGATAGAAGGGAGTCCGGATCGGTAGCCACCACGCTGAAAGCCCCTTTCAGTCCCACCCGACGCGGTGGTCTGGTGCGGGTGCCATCGGCGGTGGGTTGGTGAAGGTGCCATCGGTGGCGGTTCGATGAGAGTTCCTTCGGCGGTGGATTAGTGAGAGTGCCATCGCAGATGGTGTGACGACCATGCGAGCGAGCGATAGGCGAGCACACCGATCGTCCGCTCGAGCAACCGGTCATCCCCGCACGCTCCCGAACGCTCAACCCCCTCGAGACCCCCTGGTTGAATATGAACTACGACGCGGTCATCCTCGACGTCGACGGCACCATCGTCCGGGGCGAGCAGTTGCTCGCGGGGGCCCCGGACGGGATTCGAGCGATCGACGACGCCGGCTGCAAGCGACTCCTCTTCTCGAACAATCCCACGCGCGGGGCGGCCCACTACCGGGAACGGTTGGCGGCCCACGACCTCACAGTCGACCCCGAGAACGTCCTCACCTCCGCCACCGTCAGCGCCGCGTACCTCGCGGACGAACATCCCACGGACCCAATCTACGTCGTCGGCGAACCCCGCCTCCGGGCCATCCTCGAGGACGCCGGGCTCACACTCACCGACGAACCCACGAGCGCGGCCGTCGTCCTCGGCTCCATCGACCGCGACCTCACCTACGCGGCCCTCGAGGCGGCCATCCCGGCCCTCCAGGCCGCCGAGGCGTTCTATGGGACCGATCCGGACGTCATCATCCCCACCGGATCCGGAATGAGCCCCGGCTCCGGGGCCGTGATCGGCTCGCTCGAGGCGATGGCCGGTCGCGAGGTCGACGCCATGCTGGGCAAACCCTCACAAATTGCCGCCGAGGCCGCCCTCGAGCGGCTGGCGGTCCCACCGGAGCGAACACTGATGATCGGCGACCGCCTGAACACCGACGTCGAACTCGGCCGACGCGCCGGTATGGACACCGCCCTCGTGACCACGGGCGTCATGGATCGTGACGATGTGGCCGCGGCCGAATACGAGCCCACCTACGTCCTCGACTCGCTCGCGGGGCTCGCTGGCGTTCTCGAGTGAGCGAGTTCAGAGTTCGCCATCGGCGACCCGTTCGCGAACCGCCGTCGCTCGCTCCCGAATGCTCGCCCGCTCGTCGTCGGCTTTGTTCTCGAGGTGGTGATACACTAGTCCCATCCGGTGGTTCGACTGGAGCCTGTCGGCGTTGCGCTCGAGGAAGTCCCAGTACAGCGCGTTGAAGGGGCAGGCGTCCTCGCCCGTCGTCTCGTCGGGGTCGAACCGGCAGTCTCCACAGCAGTCGCTCATCCGATCGAGATAGTTCGCGCTCGCGGCGTAGGGCTTCGTCGCGAGGGCGTCACTCCCGAAGACGCCCATCCCGACGACGTTCGGGGTCGTCACCCAGTGGTAGGCGTCGACGTAGGTGGCGTGAAACCAGTGGTTGAGCGCCGCGGGGTCGACCCCGTAGAGCAGGCCGAAGTTCGAGAGGACCATCAGCCGCTCGATGTGATGGCTATAACCCCGCCTCCGCACCCGGTCGACGACCGTCTCGAGACACGCCATCTCGGTGTTGCCGTCCCAGTAAAGCGGCGGCAGGTCACGGGTTGCCTCGAGCTGATTCGCCTCGGCCATCGCGGGCATTCGCCGTCGGTAGATCTGGCGGACGAACTCCCGCCAGCCCAGGATTTGTCTCACGAATCCCTCGACGCTCGGGAGGGGAGCGTGGCCATCCTGATAGGCCGTGATCGCCGGCTCGATCAGTTCCGTGGGATGGAGCAACCCGAGGTTGAGCGCCGGCGAGAGCAACGCGTGGTTGCCCGCCCAGGATCGCCCCACGATGGCGTCCTGGTAGGGCCCGAACTCGGGCAGTCGTTGCTCGATGAAGTCGTCGCGGGCCGCCAGCGCCTGGGTGCGGGTGACGGGCCACTCGAACGGCTCGAGGTTACCCCACGCGTCGAATTCGTCTTCGACCCACGCGAGCGTCTCCCGCGTCAGTTCGTCGGGCTCGAACGCCGGCGGCTCTGGAAAGTCGTACTCGGGCCGGGGAAACGCCCGGTTCTCGTCGTCGAAGTTCCACGCCTCACCCACCGGTTCGTCGCCGTTCATCAGATACCCCGTCCGGCGTCGCATCCACCGGTAGAAATCCTCGTGGCGGACGTCGCCGACGTCCGTCGGGGCGTCGCCGTCGCTGTCAAGCCACTCGTCGAAGCCCTCGGGCGAACACAGAAACGTCGGGTCCGGGACGCACTCGAGGCTCCCGCCACGGTCATCGACCATGGCCTCGAGGCGCTCGCCTGCGCCGTAGCTCGCGGGCTCGACGACGGTGAGGGCGTCCCCCGGGTGGTGCTCGAAGTGGCTGTCGAGTCCCTCGCCGAAGGTTTCTGCTCGTTGGTAGTCGACGGTGATCCCCTCCTCGCGCAACTCGTCTCGAACGTGGCGCATCGCCGCGAACACGAGCGCCAGCTTTTGAGCGTGGTAGGGGTGGCGGTCGGCGAACGCGGTGGCCTCGATCATGAGGACCCGATCCGTCTCCGGATCCACGTCCGCGAGCGGACCGTGCGTCCGGGAGAGCTGGTCCCCGAGTACCCAGATCGTCATACCTCAGGATCAGGGCCCGGATACCTGAAGCCACGCCCTGCCTACGTTGGCTCGACGCTCGAGGCCCCCAGTTACCGTCCTGGCACTGCGACCACAGCGAGTGTGAGTATGTCACCACACCACAAACCGTCCCAGCAGTTAATTACGGCCCGTTCGAACCGACCGCCATGCCCGACGACACTACGTTCACTATACCCCCACCTCTCCAGCGCGGCGACCGGATCGCGGTCGTCGCGCCGGCCTCGAATTCCGCCCTCGAGTTCCCACACGTCTACGAACTGGGGCTCGAGCGCCTGCGTAACGTCTTCGACCTCGAGCCTGTCGAGTTCCCCACGACGGCCATGGACGCCGACGAGTTGTACGCGAATCCCGGAGCCCGTGCACAGGACGTAATGGACGCCTTCGCGGATCCCGACATCGCGGGTGTCATCACCGTCATCGGCGGCAACGACCAGGTGCGCATCCTCGAACAGCTCGACATGGACGTCCTCGCGGGGAACCCAACCAGATTCTACGGCTACAGCGACAACACCCACCTCGCGCTCGCGCTCTGGAATCGTGGGATCGTCTCCTTCTACGGCCCCTCGGTCATGACCGAACTCGCCATGGACGACACGATGTTCGAGCACACCGTCAGCTACACTGAACGGGCGTTCTTCGGGGACTCGATCGGGACGCTCGAGCCCGCTGATCGGTTCACCGACGAGGCTGGCGACTGGACCGACCCCGCGTCCCTCGAGACCCCTCGCGAACGCGAGGAGAGTTCCGGCTGGCACTGGTCCGGAAGCCAGCAGTCCGTCTCGGGACGGCTCTGGGGGGGCTGTCTCGAGATCCTCGACCAGGCCTTTCTCGCCGAGCGGTGGCTGCCCGACGAGGATCGACTCGAGGGGGCCGTCCTCGCCATCGAGACCTCCGAGGAACTCCCCGATCCGTCGTGGGTCGCCGGCGTTCTGCGGGCACTCGGGGAACGCGGCCTCCTCGAGCGATTCGCGGGCGTGCTGGTCGGCCGACCGGCGGCCAGATCCCACCTTGAGGACCGCCCCGCCCAGGAGCGCGAGCGGTATCGCCATCGCCAGCGACAGGGCGTTCGCGAGGTCCTCGCCGAGTACAATCCGGACGCCCCGTTCGTACAGGGCCTCGAGTTCGGGCATACCTACCCAACCGTGCCGATTCCGATCGGTGGTCGCGTCGAGATCGATCCGGCGAGTGAGACGATTCGATTCCCGGCCGAGTCGTCGTAGCCCCGCAGTCGGTCAGCGCCCGTTCGTCTCGTACTCGAGTGCCGACTGGCGCAACGCCTCCCCCTCCTCGGTGCTGGTCGTGAGGGCCGGAACCGTGGTGGGCGTCCGATCATCGTCGATCGCGACGAAGGTGAACACCGACTCCGTCGTCTTTTCCCGCGAGCGCGTCCGCAGGTCCTCCCGGTAGGTTCGAATACGCACCTTCACGCTCGTTCGGCCAGTGTCGTAGACGTACGCCGAGATGAATGCCACGTCGCCAACCTCGATCGGGCGCTCGAAATTCATCCGATCGACCCGGGCGGTGACGCAGGTTTCCCCCGAAAACCGCATCGCGCTCATCGCGCCGATCTCGTCCATCCAGAGCATCACGTTCCCCCCGTGGGCCGTCTCGAGGTTGTTCGCGTGTGTCGGTTGGACCATCTCTCTGTTTTCGATCAGTGTCTCGAGCACGTCGGGCATGCCCGGTGGTTCACGGACGCAGGCAATCAGTGTTGGCAGTTGCGGGCCCTTCGACACGTGCTCACACGTCGTGGTGACCGCCGCTAGGACGCCGCTTGCCCCACGCTCGTGTCGTCCGAGCCTCCGGTCGTCGCATGGGTTCGCCGTCCTCATGCCAGCAACTCGACGCGCGTTGGCACGACGTGACGCGCTTCGATACTGGTAAAAGCCGTCGGCGATTGCTCCCGACAATGAGTGATGCAGGTGACGCGACCATGCCGGAGTCACCCGCGGCGGATCCGGCGGGTCGCGGCTCCGTGCACGTCCTCGGAACGGCTCACGTCTCCCAGGCCAGCGTCGACGAGGTCCACGAGACCATCGACCGTGAGGACCCAGACGTGGTCGCCGTCGAACTCGACGAGGGGCGCTTCCGCCAGATGCAGGGAGGCACCCCCGACGACATCGAAGCGAAGGATCTCCTGAGCGGCAACACCGTCTTCCAGTTTCTCGCTTACTGGATGCTGTCGTACGTCCAGTCGAAACTGGGCGAACAGTTCGACGTCGAACCCGGCGCGGACATGAAAGCCGCCATCGAGGCCGCCGAACGAAACGGCCACGGCCTCGCGCTCGTCGACCGTGACATCCAGGTCACGATCCAGCGCTTCTGGGCCAGACTCTCCCTCGGCGAGAAGGTCAAGATGATCGGCGGCCTCGCCCTGGGAATCACCGACCCCCGGACCGTCTCGGTCGCCCTCGGCGCGGTCGCCGGCCTCTTGCTGGGGGTGGCATTCGGGGCCGTCATCGGCCCCTGGTTCGGCCTCGAGGGCCCCCTCGCCCTGGGGATCACCGATCCAGGCCTCGTCATGTACGCGGGTGCCCTCGGCATGGGCGCGATCGGCGGCCTGTTCGTCGGCCTGCTCTTTTTGCCCTCACTCGGGAACGCCAGCGCCTACACGGGCGGACTGCTGAGCGGGTCGACCGTTCGTGTCCTCACCGGTGCGGTGCTCGGGGTCATCGGGATGGTGGCTGTCGTCGCCACCGAGAGCTTCGTCGGACCGCTCTCGAGTGCTCGCTTCGAGAGCACCGGTGCGCTCACCCTCCGGGCCAGCGTGGGCGGACTCGCCGGCCTCGGGATCGGGGCCGTCCTCGGGGCGATCCTCGGGCTCGTCCTCGACGCGATGACTGCGGACATGGCGGACGTCGAGACCATCGACATCGAGGAGATGACCGACGGCGACGTGGTCGCCGCCATGATGGAGGAGTTCCGCCGGTTCAGCCCCCAGGGGGCGAATGCCCTCATCGACGAGCGCGACGCCTACATCGCCCACAAACTTCACGTCCTGCGAAGTCAGGGCTACGACGTCGTGGCCGTCGTCGGCGCGGGCCACAAAGCCGGCATCGAACGCTTCCTCGCTACCCCCGAGGACCTGCCGCCCATGGAGTCCATCACCGGGACGGCGTCCGGGCGACGGTTCTCGATCGCTAAGCTGTTTGGCTACCTGATGATGATCGGCTTTGTCGCCTTCTTTGGCCTCCTGCTCATGGCCGGTGTTCGGGACGTCTTCTTGCTCCAGCTCTTTCTCGCCTGGGTCGCGATCAACGGCGTCTTCGCCTTCAGCCTCGCCCGACTCGCGGGTGCTCGCTGGGTGAGCGCCGGTGTCGGTGGCGCGGTGGCCTGGCTGACCAGCATCAATCCGCTGCTCGCCCCCGGTTGGTTCGCGGGCTACGTCGAACTCCGCTATCGCCCCGTGAACGTCACCGACATCGGCCGGCTCAACGAGATCGCCGGCGACACCTCGAAACCGGTCAACGAGGCCGTAGAGGAGATGTTCGACGTCCCGCTGTTCCGCCTCATCATGATCGTTGCGCTCACCAACGTCGGCAGCATGATCGCCAGCGGTCTGTTCGTCTTCTTCGTCCTGCCGTGGCTCGCTGGGGGCGAACTCGGCAGCGTCGACGCCCTGATGAACGAGTTGCTCGCGGGCGCGAGAAACAGCCTCGAGTTGATCCGAGACATCCTGACATGAGCTACGCCACCCGATCACCACTGACGTTTAGCGACAAGGAACTGCTCGATCTCGCCATCGCCTGGGTCGTCCTGAGTGTCGCCTTCGCCCTCCTGCTCGAGCCGGTCCACCGGGGGTTCGGGACGCCGGCCGGCTTCGCCGCCATGACGGGGCTGAGTTTGGTCACCGTCGGCGTCGCCTTCCTCTGTCACGAACTCGCCCACAAGGTCGTCGCCATCCGGTTTGGCCAGATAGCCGAGTTCCGTGCGGACTACCAGATGCTGTTTCTGGCCATCATGAGCGCCCTCATCGGATTTCTGTTCGCCGCACCGGGGGCGGTGTATCACCGAGGGCGAATCACGGCGCGTGAGAACGGCCTCATCTCGGTTGCCGGCCCCGTCACGAACATCGGCCTCGCCGGCCTGTTCTTCCCGGTGCTGGTCGTCGGCCAGTCCCTCTCGGCACCCGCCATCGTCGTCCAGATCGGGCACATGGGAGTCCTGATCAACCTCTTTCTGGCCGCGTTCAACATGGTCCCCTTCGGCCCATTGGACGGCAAGTCGGTCCTCGAGTGGTCGAAACTCGCCTTCGGTGTCACCGTCGCGGCCTGTGGAGGATTGCTCGTCTCGTTCGTCCTCGTCTTCGGCATCTGGCCGTTCTGAGGCCACCATCGCTGCGCTACCGACGCGATCGCCCAGGGTGCCGGAACCCCCACACTCAGGAGTGTCCCTGTGGTACCAGGGCACATGTCACGCCAGCCCATAACTCCCGAGGACGGCAAACTGTACGAATTCACGCCGACGCTCGAGCCGGCCGTCACCGTCGACTCCGGCGAGTCGCTGACCGTCGAAACCCTCGACAGCCTCGAGGGCGCGATCAGGTCCGATTCGGATCGCCTCGAGTCGATCCCCGATGAGGTCAACGCGGCGACCGGCCCGATCGCCGTCGAGGGTGCCGAACCCGGTGACGTCCTGGCCGTCGATATCGAGGCGATTCGTCTCGTCGAAGACGCCGGACGGGTCGTCACCGTCGACGGCTTCGGCCTCCTCGACGGACACGATGACATCGAGGCACCGCGGTCGCGGATGACGCCGGTCGACGGTGACGCCGGCACCATCACGTTCGGTGACATCGACGTCGCGATCGACCCCTGTATCGGCACCATCGGCGTCGCCACGCGTGACGACGAGCCGGGGTACAGCACGCTGGTTCCCCACGACCACGGGGGCAACCTCGACACGACCGACATCACCGCCGGGAACACGGTTTACTTCCCGGTCTTTCAGCCGGGTGGCCTGCTGGCGATGGGCGACTGCAAGGCCGCGATGGCCGACGGCGAGATGTGTGGTACCGGCTCGGAGATCGCCACCGAGATCGACCTCACCGTCGAGGTCATCGAGCAGCCCGATTTTACCCTCGAGCGACCGCTGGTCGAGACCGCCGATGCCTGGAAACCCCTCGCGAGTGCCGAGACCCTCGAGGAAGCCTGCGAACTCGCCAACCGGGATGCCATTGCCCTCCTGCGGAACGAACACGACCTGAGCGGGACCGAGGCCTACATGCTCTCGAGTCTGGTCGGGGGCCTCGAGATCAGTCAGGTGGTCGATCCGCTGGTGACGGTGCGCAACGCGGTGCCGAAAGCCCACTGTGGGGGGCCGTTTCAGTAGAGTAACAACTGAACGATTTACACACTGATCGCCGACTCGTCTGGCGATCAGGTGTGCAATGACGTTCAGTGGCTACTAGAGGCGCGTCTGACGCAGGCTTTTGATCCTGGCCCACCCACCTCTGAGCATGCGCGTCGTTCGAACCTGTGACTTCTGCGATCGCGAGGCCATCGGCACCGTCGAAGTCGTGCCCCCGGCACTCGAGCCGACCGAAACCGAACAGCGACGGGTCGTGGTCTGTGAGGCCTGCCATGCACGCCTGGAGACGCTGCTCGAGCCGTTTCTCGGCCGACTGCTCGAGGGTGGGGACTCGACGGATGCATCGCTGTCTGCCGCGTCGACGGAGGGTCGCGAAGCCGATGTCGACGAGTCAGCCGGTGCAATCACGATCGAGCCTGGCCGAGGCCAGGATCGGATGGCAACGGGAGTGTCACTCGAGGGCGAGGTGGGAGACGACAGGCTCGAGGAGGCGGGGGCTGGCGATGAGGCTGGTGATGATGCCGCCAACGATGGTGGCGAGGACGCGGATCCGGGACCGGTGAGAGCGTCCGAAACCGACGCCGACGGGGACGAAGACGGCAGCGCGGCGCAGGCTCCACCCGAGGCGGCGGCCGCGACTGACGACCGATCACAGCCACCTGCCGCCTACGGCAAGGTGTTGCGGCTTCTGCGCAACCGTGAGCTCCCGATGGCTCGCTCGGACGTCGAGGGGCTCGCTGCTGGCGCGTACGATCTCGAGGCCCCCGAGGTCGAAGCGGTCATCGACCACGCCATCTCGCAGGGCAAACTGCGCGAGGACGGCAACCAGTTGCGTCGTCCGTGATCGGGACGGTGTGGCAGCTATCTATAACGTGCCCTTCGTACTCGGCGTTCCCTCCCGACGCTCGTCGATCCGCGTCGCATCGTCGAGCGCCCGTGCCAGCGCCTTGAACAGCGCCTCGACCTCGTGGTGGGCGTTCTCGCCGTCGACCGCGAGGTGGAGCGTCAGGCCGGCATGCATCGCCAGGGACTCCGCGAAGTGACGCGCCATGTCGCTGGTGAACTCGCCGATGGTCGCCTGTGAGAACGCACCCTCGAAATAGAAGCGGGGGCGACCGCTCACGTCGACCACCACGTCGGCCACCGCCTCGTCGAGAGGGACCCGCCGGTCGGCGTAGCGGACGATCCCCGACCGATCGCCGAGAGCCTCGTCGAACGCCTGCCCGAGGACGATGGCGACGTCCTCGACTGTGTGGTGGTCGTCGACGTGCAAGTCGCCGTCACAGGTGAGTTCGAGATCGAACAGCCCGTGGCTCGCGAACGCGGTGCACATGTGATCGAAAAACCCGATGCCGGTGTCGACATCGCTCGCCCCGGTGCCGTCGACGACCAGTCGGCAGTCAATGGTGGTCTCGGCCGTCTCCCTCGAGACCGTCGCGGTTCGGTCGCTCATGTGACAGCAATGCGGGTGCCAGTACAAGGCGATTGCGCTCACGGCACCGGTCGTGGCCATCGTCATCGTCCTTGCCACCTGACTCGGGATGAGCACCTGAGAGACCTCTGTGAAACGTCTAAGTAATTCTAAGGCACTTGTAAAACGACCCATAACCGCGGCCGAATCGTGAAACCCGACGAAAACACGTCAATATTCGAGTGGGTATATGAGGTATCCAGTGAATGTACAGATCAAGCCGAAGTGATCATTGCCAATGTCACAGCCCTCCCCACCGACGACCGACTCGAGTGCGACCCCGAACGCCGAGCAGGTCGCACCAGTTCGGCGAACGGTCCGTCAGGCGCTGGCAATGATTCGGCCGTCCGCACAGTTCGCCAGTTTCTGGCTCGCCATAGCGCTCCCGTTCGTCTACATCCCCCTCCTGATCCACGGTCTGGCGAGTGCGACGGCAGCACTGACCTTCCTCGGGCTCGTGTTCGTCAACGTCCTCGCGCTCTACGTCGGCCACGGGTACAACCGATACTGATTCGACCGTGAGGCTGCAGGATGACCGCCGCCAGCCCACACGTGTTCTCCGATATCGCCACCCACGACGTCACCCCGGCGACGCGCCGTCGGCCACCCGCTGGGCCGCCGACAGGGAGAACGCCCCCTCGTAGAGGGCACTCCCCACGACCACGGCGGCCGCTCCGGCCTCCCGAAGAGTAGCCACGTCCTCGAGGCTCGCGACACCACCGCTGGCGATCACCGGCACGTCGGTCGCTGCCACGAGTTCCCGAACGGGGTCGGCCCGGACCCCCTCGAGTTGCCCCTCGACGTCGACGTTCGTGAACAGAATCGCGCCAGCACCCAGTTCCTCGTATCGGGCTGCCGCCTCGACCGGCGTGATCCCCGCGCTCTCGGTCCAGCCCTCGACGACCACTTCGCCGTCTTTCGCATCCAGGCTGACGACGACCGAACCGGGGTACTGGTCGCTAATCTCGGCCACGATCTCGGGGCTCTCGACGGCGGCCGTGCCGAGAATAACCCGATCGAGCCCACGCTCGAGCAACGCGTTCGCCCCCTCGGCCGTTCGAATGCCGCCCCCGAGTTGTGTCGGAACGTCGACCGTCTCGAGCACGGCATCGATCGCCTCGGCGTTTCGGCGCTCGCCCTCGAACGCACCGTCGAGATCGACGAGGTGGAGACTCCGGGCTCCGGCCTCGATCCACCGCGTCGCGGCCTCGACCGGGTCGCCATAGGTCTTCTCCGTCCCCCGTTGCCCTTGCACGAGTTGGACGACCTGCCCGTCCTGCACGTCGACCGCCGGAATCACCTCGAACGTCGTCTCCTGGCTCGGTGTCATACTCGAGGAGGCGTTGTCGATGGGCCTAAAGCCGACGGTTGCGGTGCCCGAAATGTCCGCGGTCCCTGCGATGGGCGCGATGGCCGTGGTGCCCGCGACGGCTGCGGTGGCCGCGGTGGATCGCCACTCGCGACTGCCCCTCACTCCGCGATGGCGTGCCGTCGCGGCGACGGCGGGCAATGGGTTTAGGTGGTATCCTCGAGAGGGGCCGGTATGGACGGTCGAGGTGAGCTGGTGTCCCGGGTGTACAGGCGCGTTCGACGACCGATCCCCCTCGTCGCCGAGTCGGACGTGGACGACCGCGCCCCGCTCGAGGGGGGACTCACTCTCGTCACCGGCGCGGCGAGCGGGATCGGTCGCGCCCTGGCCCACGAGTTCGCTCGCCACGGACACGACCTCGTGCTCGTCGACGTGGACGAGGCGGGGCTCGAGGCGGTCACCGACGAGATCGACACCCTCGCGGCCGGGACGGTGAGCCTGCAACTCGCGATCGACCTCACGACCCCCGGTGCCGTCGACGACATCGAGACGGCACTAGCGGAGCTCGAGGCCCCGCTCGAGATCCTGGTCAACAACGCCGGTGTCCCCGTGTACGGCCCGTTCTCGACCACCGACGGTGGGGCCGAGCGGGAGATGATTCGCCTGAACGTCGAGGCACTGACGCGACTCAGCGATGGCCTCCTGGCGGGCATGCTCGAGCGCGAGCGGGGTATCGTCGTCCACACGGCGTCGCTTGCGGGCGTGGTTCCGGTACCGACGGCGGCGGTCTACAGTGGCACGAAGGCCTACGTCTACTCGTTCTCACTCGCCCTGGCGGCCGAACTCGAGGGAACCGGTATCTCCGTGACCACGCTCTGCCCCGGGGAGACGGACACGGGGTTCATGAACCGGGGTGGGATGGACGAATCGGCGTTTACGGACGGTTCGGACGCGTTGATGGCTCCCGAGACCGTCGCGCGGGCGGCTTACGCGGGCGCGATGGCTGGCGAGCGAGTGGTGGTCCCAGGCTGGCGGAACCGACTCCGATACCACCTCGCGAGGGTGTTGCCGACGCGGGTCGCGATGGCGATCTCGAGGCGGCTCTGGTCGGGCACTCGGTGACCTGCGCCGATCACGACCAGACGCCCTCGATCCGATCGAGTATCGACACCACGACCACGTGTGGCAGCGTCATCACGGCGATGGCGATCAGGTACAGCCCCAGCGTCTCCTCGAGGCTGCCCGGTGCCCGCGGGAGTGCGAGGGCGAGCAACCCGATCACGGCCACGCCCCCAAGCGTCAGCGGTGCCGCGTCCCGGGCGAACCGCCGCCAGGCACCGCGGCCGTGGCCGCTCTCGAGCGCCCCGCGGGTGATCGGGTCGAGCAGCATCGTCCGGAGGACGTGGCGCAAGGAGTGCCAGAAACAGAAGTAGATGCCGATGGCGAGAATTGGTGGCACGAGCACGAAGTAGGCCACGAGGCCGACTGTCTCGCCGGCGTCGACGAGCCACGACCCTCGATCGCCGCCCGCACGAACGAACCCCAGCGCCAGGGTGACGAGTATCACCGTTCCGAGGCCAACGGCGACCGCGAGTCGGCCACCCGTGGTGAACGCCGGCTCGAGCGTCGCCATGGCGTCCGGGTCGACCAGGCCGACGATCGCCGCGGCGACGCGCTCGTACTCGGCGGGATAGGCCACGAGTGGGACGAGCATCGGGATTGCCCCACGAACGGCGAGGGTGCCCAGGCGATTCAGGCCGCCCTCGAGGTGGGTCGCTCCCTCGATGACGCGAAGGGCGTAGACGTCCCCCTGTCCCCAGTGCAGGGCGGTCACGAGGATGAACCCCGCGAAGGCCAACGCCGGGGCGAGGAGCCAGACCACGGTGTAGGCGCCACCGACTATCAGGTACAGGAGGCCAACGGCGAGCATCGACCGGAGGTTGGGGCGTTCACCGTGGGCTCTGGGGATGACGAGGTGATCGACCGCGCCGTGTGGGAGCCCCAGGACGACGACGCTGATCGCAAACGGCAGGAACTGGAGCCACGTCGGGAGCGCCAGTAACACGGTGAGCGTCGAGAGCAGGACGCCGGCGAGGACGGTCGTGATGGCTCCCTGTCTGGCCCAGCGTCGGGTTCGATTCCGTGCGGTCACGGAGATAGCTGTGGCCACGCCACGGTGGTGTGACTCCCGATCCCCTGGCAGGTCAGCGGCCATCGGGGTCGGGTGACCGGTCGATCACCGCCGCCAGGCTCGGCACCTCGTGAGCCCGGTCGAGGAGCCACAGGTAGAGGACGATCCCCTGAACGAGGAAGATGTTCGTCACGAGGAAAAACAGCGCCTCCTCGAGGGGGAGTCCGAACAGGCCGATGCCGACGGTCTTGGTGTCCGATATGACCCAGACACCGAGACTGATCGCGAACCAGTCGACGGCCCAGAGGTACAGCGTCGGCACGCCGACGGCGACGAGCCAGTGGCGTCGCAGCTGCCAGAGGTACGTGAGCCCGAAGCTCCACTGGATCGCGAGGATCGGTCCGGCCCATGCCAGGAGCCACCCCAGGTAGTACGTCGAGGTTCCCCGCGTCAGGTACCAGCCGACCGCCCCGATGGCGAGGCCAGCCAGCCCACCGACGAGTCGGTGATGGCGCGGGATCCGGAGCGACAGATCGTCGATGCGGGGTATCTGGAACAGCCAGAACGCCGTCAGTATCGGCTGCAGGATGAAAAACAGGTACTCCTCGATTGGCGTGTACCAGATCCTGGCGATCACTGCGCCCTCACCGTACCACCAGACGTCAGCGGGGATGAGGTGGTTCGTCCACGGCGTGGTGTAGACCACGGCGAGAACGATCATGATGGCCAGCCCCGAGAGGGGTCTGGGGCCCCACCACGTACGCTCACGGGTGTACGCCAGCCACCCGAGGACGAGGATGGGTGGGACGATGAACAGCAGATGCACCTGCAAGTACGTGAGCGGTGGGGTCATTGGGTCAGTGGTGTGTCAGGGTTTCGGTAGGGTGGTTCGTAGACGTGCAGGTACGACGTTTGGGTACTTATCGAACGCATTCGGGCCAGGGCCCGCACGAGGCAGCGCCCAGCCCGTATTTGCAACCGCTTACGCCACACGCAAGCCGCCAGCCGATGCGTCCCGCGGTCGCCTGCTCGGCATCGTTCGAACGGTCAGCGACCGATCGAGGTAGCGGCTGATGAGTGTTCGGTGTCGAACGTCTCGGTATCGGCGACCTCGTGGCCGCGTCCCGGTGATCACCGTGTCAGGTTGGTGATCCACCGGTTGCAATGACACCAGTTGCTCTCAGTCGTCAGCCGGCGTGAACCCGGGGAGGCTCGAGCCGTAGTCCGCGCCGCCGGTGATCGCGTCGGGTTCCTCGACCACGTAGAACATCGCGACGAAGGTCACGATGTACTTGGTAATGATGTCGAGGACGCTGTAGCCCCACGAGGTGATAGCCACGTCGAGGACGGCGAACCCTTCAACACCGAGTGCCCAGAGGATCGGGTAACCGAACCAGCCGACCACGGTGAGCAGCTTCAGCGTACTGAAGAGGTCTCCAGTTCCTGTCTGTTGTGCCTCGGCCGTCCAGTCGACGAGGATGACGTAGACGATCACGAGGAAGAAGATCGAACTGATCACGAACCACCACCAGCGCATGACCAGGCTCGAGGTGGTCAGCGCGGCCGCCAGGCCGGTGACACACATTGCGATGGTGAACGCGACGGTGGTGAGGATCTTCGTCCAGTTCGAGCCAGCGATCATTCCCAGTGCGATGAGGATGAACGGCGTCGAGAACGTCCAGGTGAGGTAGCGGCCCCACATTGTCAGGACGCCGTCTTCACCGCCCGTGGTGGTCCCTTCGGCGGGGTGTCCACTGGGCATCTCGATGACACTCAACGTTAGCCCCGACGTGAGCCCCGTATAGCTCGAGATCGAGACCACCGAAATGAGCATCAGCGAGATGGCGATCATCGTCGCTCGGGGGTCGGTCAGGTTCCGCCCGAGGTAGGCGATCCCTAGGATGGTGACGCCCGCGAGGGCGATGTTCAGTACGAACGAGAGTGCGAGTACGGTGTCGTCGAACACGTACTCGAAGAGCTCAGCCTGTGTGAGCCCGTTCTCGAGGGCGATTCGTTGTATGCCGAACGCAAGGGCATTTGCTGGTGACATGCCTAACTGGATAGTATGCATAGATTGACTTAAAGGGTTGTCCATACAGGTATGGTCGATTGGCCCATAGGGGGCCTAAATCGGTGATTTATTCCGGATCTTCCCCTCTCGGATACGGTGTTATGTCGTTCCAGGGTCGCGGTTCGCGAGCATGACGACGAGCGCCCCACCCCCCAGGACCCAGACCACGCCCAGGCCCAACAAGACGGCGTTTGCGGTGACGGCTCCCGTGACGGCGATCGTGGCTCCGAACAACCCCATCGCGACGAGCATCAGTCGATAGAATCGCTCCTGTTCGACGAACCAGTAAATGTACTCCTCCATGGGCGACGATTGGCCGGGGTCGTCGTAGTTATTGCGCCTCGGGGCTGCCCTGTCTCGCAGCAACCGTCCCGCAGACCTGCCACCAGAAACTCGTCAGGAGGGCGGCCAATACGACTCCGATCATCGAGGTGTACCGGACATCGACGGCAGCCACGCCCGACCCTGTCATATAAATCCGAACGCCCTGGGTGTACAGTTCCACGACGAGCGCCGGAGCGAGCAACCCCAGTACGGACAGCACTACGCCGATCCAGACGAACGAGATGCCGGGTGAGATCGCAAGCACGGTGGCCGCGTCCTCGATCCACAGGAGGCGCTTTGCCTCCTCGAGGGTCAGCGGTCTGGTCGCCACCACGTACTGCAGTCGGACGAGAGAGAGGCCAACAATGAACGTCACGAGCGCGCCCGCGAGCGCGATGAGGGCGAAGGCCGGCTCGAGTGCGCCAGCGGCCACGGCCTCACCCTCGAGCGACTGGATCAGATCGCGACGTGCGTGCGTTGCGGGGGCGACGAGCGCCGTCACGAGGAGGGTGAGGATACAGGCCCGAACTCGCCAGGAAAGTGATATCGGAAAGAGCTGACGGGTCGAGAGTCTCGCGCGCTCGTAGGTATCTCCGGAGAGCACTGTGTCGCGGATGTCACGGTCGCCAGCCATCGGTCGACCAACGTACGACGCTGATCGGCATAAAGAATGCGGGAGGTACTGTCGGCCGCCAATCACTCCACACCGGTCACCCCGCACTGTTAGGCCTAAGGGTCTAACATCGTCGACCCTTACGACCGATCGATACGGACCATCGACGTCCGATCGGTGTGTGACTCTGTGCCAACTGGACTCAAACGTGACCTTGGATTGTTTTCGACGACGGCCCTCGCTGTCGGGGCGATGGTCGGCAGCGGCATTTTCATCCTGCCGGCGATCGCCTACGACTCCGCGGGCCCGGCAGCCGTCCTCGCCTTCTTCATAGCTGGCCTCCTCGTCTTGCCGGCTGCGATCAGTGCTGCTGAGATGGCGACGGCGATGCCCGAAGACGGCGGGGCTTACATCTACGTCGAGCGTGGGATGGGGCCGGTGCTGGGAACGATCGCCGGTATCGGGACCTGGCTCATGCTCTCGCTCAAGAGTTCGCTCGCGCTCGTCGGAGGGGTTCCCTACCTCGTGGTGTTGGCGCCCGAACTCGCCGACTGGATCGTTCCGTTCGCCATCGGCCTGGCCATCTTCTTCACCACCGTGAACATCGTGAGCGCCGAGGGATCCGGCCGCATGCAGTTTCTCATCGTCGGGGTCATGTTGCTCGTGATGGCCCTGTTCGTCGGTGGCGGCCTCTCGAGTTCGACCTTCAGCGGGGCCCAGACGGCAGGGAGTTTCGATCCCACGAGCGATGGCTTGCTGGCGGCGATCGGCGTTGTCTTCGTCTCCTACGCTGGGGTCACGAAGGTGACCGCCGTCGCCGAGGAGGTCGAGAACCCCGGGCGGAACCTCCCGCTGGCGATGGTCGGCTCCCTGCTTTTCACTACCGCCCTCTACGTCGCCGTCGTCTGGGTCGCCATCGGCGTTGCCGACCTCGAGCCGGGTGCGGGCTTCGTTCCCGAGGCAGGCGAGGACACCGCCCCGATCGCCGCCGCGGCCGACGTCGTCTTCGGCCAGGCCGGCGTGATCGCCATCGTCCTCGCAGCGCTGCTCGCGCTGGCGTCGACGGCCAACGCTGGACTCCTGGCTGCCTCGCGGTTCCCCTTTGCGATGGCCCGCGATGGACTGGTGCCCGCGAGCCTCGAGGACGTCAGCGAGCGGTTCGCGACGCCAGTCAACGCCATTGCACTCACCGGCGCGGTAATGGTTGTGCTCGTGTCGGTCTTTCCCGTCCAGCGAATCGCGCAGTTCGGCAGTGCGTTCCAGATCCTGGTCTTCATCCTGCTCAACATCGCCATCATCGGCTTCCGTGAGGGAGCTATCGAGGAGTACCACCCCGAATTCATCGCGCCGTGGTACCCATGGCTCCAGTTGATCGGTATCGGTGGAGGACTGCTGGTCCTGACGCAGATGGGACTCGTGCCCTTCCTCGGTTCGCTGGTGATCGTCGCGGGCTCGCTCGCCTGGTACGCTCTCTACGTTCGGCCGCGGGTCGACCGCGAGGGTGCGGCCCGAACCGGTGTCCGTCAGAGCGTCAGTGAGGCCGCCCTCGAGCGCACGCGCGAACTGTTCTCGGCGGGACGGCGGCAGGAAGTCCTCGTCTCGCTGACGCCCTCGACGAGCGAGTCGGCACGGGCGGACCTCCTCCGCATCGCCAGCGACCTCACCCAGCTCGGCGGTGGCTCGGTGACGGTGGCTCGCTTCACCGAGCGGCCCCACCGAGCGTTCACTGACAGCGGGCCGACGGTCACTGACGCTGAGCGGCCGGCCTGGCTCGAGACGGCCTCGAGTGCTCCGTGGGCCACCGGAAGCGCACGGCCAGTGACCGATCGAGGGGCCAGCGGGGAGGCAGACGATCCATCCGGCGACCACGATGGGGATGGCTCCCTCCGGACGAGTGGTGGACAACTCACCGACACACCAGCACAGACTCAGATTACCTACCGGGAAATCACGAGCGAGTCGACGCCCGAAGCCATCGTCGAATACGCCTCCTACGAGGGCCAAGACTTGATCGTTCTCGAACGCCGACGCGAGGAGTTGAACGATCGGTTGCCCACCGGCATCACGAGTTACGTGCTTCGACACGCACACTGTGGTGTCGTTCTCGTCGAGGATCGCGGCTTCGAGGGCGCAGACGAAATTGCTGTCGTGGCCACGCGTGGGGCGTACGACCCGTTGAAATTGCTCGTCGCCGACGCGATCGCTGAGGAAACGGGGGCTGAACTGAGTCTCCTCCAGGCGGTGCCTGCCGACGTCACCGATGCCCGGCGGGCCACGATCGAGGAGTACCACGCCGAATTGACTCGGCTCCTGACGGTGCCAGTCAACTCACGAATCATCGAGACGGATGATCGAGTGGCAGGGCTGGTTCGCTTCGCGGAGTCGGCTGACCTGGTGGTGACCGGAACCGAAAACCGGGGGCTGAGTGGAGTTCTCCTCGGCCGTCCCGGTGATCGCCTCGTCGATGCCGTCGACGTCACCGCGATCATGGTTCAGCCGGCCGACCAGCAACGCCCGGGACTCGTCCAGCGGCTCGTGCTCGAGCGCCTGTTCGGGTGAACGAGCCACCACCCATGGATCTCGATTCGGTTCTCACGGTCTGTGTGTATCGATGGGGATCGCTGAGCAACCGGACCGTTCTCACCCCCTGAACCCGCAGGCATTGTTCCAGCTCTAACTCGCACCGTTCAATCAACAATTTCATCGCTCCTACCGATGGGTGAGAGGTGAGCGAAGCGGCCATCCGTTACAGCACTTACCAGGCCACCGCCCTCGATGCAGCCTTCGCGTTTGTCGACGTCCTGCCCCCCAGAGGGAGTAGATCGGCGGTAAACTCATCAATCACGTAACTTAAACGGCTGTCGAAGAGGGTGAGCGGATCCTCGAGTCGACCATCGAACTGATGGAAACCCAGGATTACCCCCACGGGTGAAGGGCTCTTTCTCGCGTGACCGATCAAAAGCAGGGGTACAACGTGACTATGCTTAAGTGAGAGACCGGATTACGTCACGGAAACTATACGTACGATACCGCGTCTGCCGGGGGGACAGTCACGGACCGGGAACGGGTACCGGAGCGACGAACACCGGCTGCCCGAGACGGTCCGGACCGAATCGCCAAACAAGGGGGGGACGATGAGCTTCAGAAGGTTCACAGAATACGCCGTGGCACTCGTGCTGGTCGTGTTAGTCGTATCGCTTGGGCTGGGCTTCGTGCTCGGTCAACCCGTGTTATTCGCGTACGTGGAGACGGGGAGCATGGAGCCAACTCTCGAGGCTGGTGACGGATTCGTCGCCGTTCCAGCCGCCATCTCCGGCGACGTCGAACGCGGCGACGTGGTCACCTTCGAAGCCGAGCAGCTCCACGGCGGTGAACCGACGACCCATCGCGTCGTCGGCACCCAGGACAACGGATATATCACGCAAGGGGATAACAATCCGGTCACGGATCAGAGCCACAACGAACCACCCGTGACGGACGGGCAGATTCTGGCCGTGGCGCTGGCGGTCAACGGTGAGGTCGTCCGTATCCCGCATCTGGGAACGGGAGTCATGGCTGTCGAGAGCGCCACCCAGTGGATCTCGGGAACCATAGCCGGCATCTTCGGCTGGCAACGACTCGGCTCGACCGAACTGACCTACCTGCTTTTCGGTGGCGGCGTGGTACTGTTCGGGGCCAGCCTCTTGGCGGGCCAGGACGAGCGACACCGTTCAGAGTCGAAAGCGCGCTCACGGGGTCGGTCCGGCGTTATCGATTCACGACATCTCTTGATCGCGTGTGTTCTCCTCCTGTGTGCGGGGGCAACTGCGGCCATGATCATGCCCGCGGGAACCGAGAGCTACGGCATTGTCAGCACCGAAGGCGACGGGTCTGCCGATCCCACGATTATCCCGGTCGGAGAGACTGACGAGTTCGAGTATGCCGTCCACAACGGCGGGTTCGTCCCGACGGTTTCCTATCTCGAGCCCCGGAGCGATGGCGTCGAAACGGAGACCGGACAGCACCGACTGTCGCCCAACGAGACGGTCAACTCGACGGTGACGCTTCACGCCGACGACGACACCGGCTATCACGTCGAATCGATGACCGAGTACCGCTATCTGCAGGTTCTTCCGTCGACGGTGATCGACACGCTGTACACGATTCACCCGTGGGTTCCGTACCTCGCCGTCAACGCCGTGGTCGCGACCCCACTGGTCGTCTTCTGGCGGCTGTTCAGTGGAACGAGCGATCGCATCCGACTTCGTGGTCGATCCCGATCCCGAACGGGTGGATTCTTCGACTAATCAGACACATGACACGCACACACTCATCCGACGACCTGACCGACGACGACCGACGGCGGATTCGACTGCGCCGGTTGCTCAACCGGCGATTGCTGCTCGTCATGGGGCTATGCATTGCGATGGTCGCCGTGGGGGGCTGGCTGGCGTACGAACCTCACGTGGCACCGGCCACCGTCGAGGATTCAGAGCCGACTGGAACCTGGACGGAGGAACCGACGCTCAGCCACGGGGCCGAGGTTCAACGGGCAAACCCGGTCTTTCCCGTGGGAGAGACGCTGCACAATGAGGGGTTGTACTACACCCAGGTGTCACCCGATCTCAATGGGACCTACGCGTACGCCTACGACGCTCCCAATGGTGAGGTCGACGTCGAGGTCGATGTCTTTCTGGTGTTGCAGTCGGTCGACGACGACGGCAACGCCTACTGGACCGAGCGAGAATCCCTCCAGTCGGATTCAGTCGAGGGACTGCAACCGGGCGAGGACTTTGACGTCGCGTTCGATGTCAACGTCAGCGACATCGAACCCCGAATCGAGTCGATCGAACGCGGGCTCGGAGCCAGCCCGGGAACCACCGAGACCATCGTCATCGTCGAAACGACGGTTACCGGGACGGTCAACGACGAAGGGGTCTCGAACAGACACACCGGAGCATACGACCTCGAGGTGAGTGACTCGACGTACACGGTCGAGACGGACACGGAAGACGTGGCGGAGCGAACGTTCACGGAAACGGTCGAGGTCGAAGAGGAGTACGGACCGCTCCGATCGTACGGACCGCTCGCGCTGGTGGTGTTCGGTCTGGTCGGGACTGCGACGCTCGGCTACGGACGATACGCCGGCGTGCTCACCGTCACCGACGACGAACGCCGACTGCTCGAGGCAGCCAGTCAGCGCGAGGAGTTCGACGACTGGATCAGCGTCGGTCGGGTCACGGAAGCCGACCTCGAGGGACCCCGCATCGAGGTCGCCGACCTCGAGGGGCTGGTCGACGTCGCCATCGACTCCGATCGGCGGGTGATCGAGGACCGCGAGACGGGTGCGTACTACGTCGTCGAGGGGGACGTGTATCACGTCTACGAGCCGGTAGACCCTACCCTCGGGGGGGACTCCCTCGAGTCGGTGACCTCGAGCACTGCAGCCGATGACGACCTCGAGCGCGAGTCTCGAGCGGTCCCCTCGAACGATGCGGGCGAGGTCGTCGAAGCCGGCGTGCTGGTCGGTGACGATTCGTCCCACTCCGACGATGCCGGCGATCGCCCGTTCTTCGAGCGGGGGGACAGCGAGGACTCGACTCGAGGCGAGGTTACGTTCGGCGAGCAGTCAGCCGCCGTCGATGAGAAGACAGCGGAAGCCAGCGACGGTGACGGACGTCCCGAGGACAGCCAGCTCTCGAGTGACGACGCCGATTCGAGCGCCGAGGCGGTTGACACGACCGACGGGGAAGCCGAGGAAACCGGCTAATTCCGTTCGATCTCGAGGCGATGCGTCTCGAGTGGGCGTTCTGGTATCAGACTTTTGACCCCCACCGCCCTGAATCACTGGGATCGACACGGTGGGACCCACCCCTGTCATCGCTCTCCAACCACCGCCGCTCTACCCATCGTCACTGTCCCCGGTGCAGCCACCGACCCGCGTCGGCGATCGAATCTCCCACTCGAGACCAAAGCCTGTCGCGAACCGATAGCCTGCTTGCGGTTTCTGGTCATCGTTGTTCCGATTCGGCCTTCCCGACCGGGAGGTGCAACGTCGGTGTGTACCGGTACAGGGTCGCGTAGACCGTGTACATCCTGCGGACACTTCCACCCAACTTCCGATTGTCGTCACTCGTTTGCAGCCCAATCCAAGCGTAGAATGGGCAATCTTCGGATGCTATCGTGTCGAAATGGACAATTTGTGAATACATACGGGGGTTGCAATCAACGCCTCGAGCAAGGGACACGGACGAAGCGAAGCCGTGTCTCGGAGCAAGACAATGAAACGACGCAACTTCCTAGTCGGCGTTGGTGGAACAGCAATCGGCGGCAGCGCGCTCCTCGGTACGGGCGCGTTCAGCCGTGTTGAATCGCATCGCGACGTGACGATCGAGGTCGCTACGGACTCGGACGCATACCTTGGGCTCGGGCCCGGCAGCTCCGAGAACGGGGACAACTACGTCGAGGAGGACGACTACGGACACGTCGAGATTGCCATCGGCGACTCCGGGAACGACGGTTACGGCGTCAACTCGAACTCGCTGACGTTCTTCGACAACCTCCTCGAAATCTGTAACCAGGGCAAAGAAGATGCTGGGGTGTACTTCGAGCCCACGCCGCTCGGTGATGAAGGCGGTGCAGTCGCTGCGTTCTACACTGGTGAGGCCCAGGGAAGCGAAGGATTCGGCGGTGCTGAGCCGCTCGCGCACGAGCAAGAAAACGCGTTCGAAGTCGCAGTCGGTGAGTGCGAAGAGGTCGGCCTCGTCGTGGACACTGGCGGTAAGCTTGACCTCGGCGGGGAAAAAGTCGACGCGACCGAAGAGGAGACCATCATCGACGAGACCGTCACGATCACGGCGGACGTGGATCTCTCCGACTGATTACCACGAGGAAAATACACGGTAATCAGCTATGAAACGAAGGAAATTCATACTTGGCACGGGTGCGGCAGCAGCCGGCGGGAGCGCGCTTCTCGGATCGGGCGCCTTCTCGCGGGTCGAGTCAGACCGGTCCGTAACCGTCCAGGTCGCCGAAGACCACAACGCGTACCTCGGACTGGACAAGTGTGCCATCGACGACGAGGAGACACCGAACTCGAGTTTCGTCGAACGTGACGGCTACGGCCACCTCGAAATCGAAATGGGCGACTCTGGAAACGACGGTTTCGGCGTCAACTCGAACTCTGTCTCGTCCTTCGACAACGTCTTCCAGATAACCAATCAGGGCAAAGAGGCCATCTGTGTCGATCTCCGGTACGATCCGGTAGCGTTAGGCCGGGAGGACTCCCAGAAGGTCGAGGACGCAGGACTCCCGCTCCCCGAACAGTCGGTGGTCTTCTACGAAGGAGAATCACGTGAAGAGCAGGGTTCGAACATCCCCAACGCGGACGGTGGGAACATCTTCTCGCCCGAGGAGATCGACATCGACGGACCGAACGCGATGCCCCTTGATGTGGGTGAGTCCGTGTGCGTCGGCCTCCAGACCCGGACGTTTGGCATTAGTGCCGAGGATGACGGTCCTGAGAACCTGCTCCAAGATCTCGGAGGCGGCGAAGAGCTGAAGATCGTCGCCGACGTCGGCGGAAACTGTGATCCTGACCTCGCGACGGAAACGTGTGAGATCTACGGCATCGATCTCACGACCGACGAAGACCAGGCCATCAGGGCAATTACCGTCGGCAACGACGGGGTGACTGAGGTTGCGAAAGCAGCAGCGTTGACCGATGACGTTCGCGACCCCGGCGATGAGAACAAACCGAACGGACTGGCGTTCGATCCGGAGAACGACTTGCTGTACTTCTCGAGTCCGACGCCAGAAAGCGGATCGCTGTATACGGTTGACCTTGGAGACGATGACGGAGACTCCATCACGGAGTATGAGAACTTCGACGATCGGGACGGTGCAGAAATCTCGGGCGCTGCGTTCGCCTACAACGGCGCCTATTATTACATCCTCGACGGCGACGATGAACTGAAGCGCGCAACGATCGACGACGTCGGTAACGAAGACAGCGACGTGGATGTCGAGGGCACGGACATCGAACTACCACAGACGGTCGAGCTGGGTGATATTGCGATCAACCGCGATGAAGATGTCGTCTACGTCAGTTCCTGGCAGCCGAGTGGCTTCTTCAAGATCGACCTGGAAGCCGACGAGGCAACCGATCTCACTGGCGAGGTTGACGCGGAGTTCGAGAACAAACAAATCGCCTACGGCGTAAACCAGTTCGGCGGACCCCAGTTGTACGGTACGGACGCTGGTACTGGCGACTGGTACGAACTCTTCCCAGAAACGGGCTCGGCCCAGCAAATCTTGGAGGACGACGATATCGTTGGGTCCAATCAGTTCACTGACCTGGCTCATTGCGACAACGTGTTCAGTGACGACTGACTGAATTGCGTTAGCATTTTTTCGAGAGGATCGTTCGAAAACAGATAGGATGCATCTTCGGATGGCCGAAACGGTCAGAATAACTCGATCTAAACCAAGGTGATGAATACAATCCCGAACATTACCATGGCGTACAGTTCAGAAATTTTATATCAAGGAGGGGGGCTGTTTACCAGCACCACTCCGTCTTACGATTCGTACAACTCGGTCCGATAGAAAATACTTTTGTAACGCCGTGCCGCCGGGGCGCGCTCGAACCGCACCCCATCACTGCTCGATCATCCGTGGGCGCTCGTCGGTCAGTTCGACGGAGCCACTGACACACTCCCGCTGGAAAAAGTACCAGTAGATGCCCGTCCCATCACAGTTCGTGCAGTGATAGGATTCCTCGAGCGTGCGCATCTCACCGTCGTCGAATTCAATGGTGCTTTCGGTGATGTGGAGAAACTGTGAGCTCTCACAGTGCGAGCAGACGATCACGACCAACCACCTGCTGTCCGCTGTTGGTTCCACAACGCTACGGGCGTCGTTCGGCAACTGGTGGCCTCGGTCTCGAGGTGCCAACCGTTCTGGTTCATACCCTTCCCCCTCGGTGTCTCGAGGAAGGCACGCCTAGCCTATATCTATACAGACGGTACCGCAACTCAATCACGCGTTGAGCGGCCAGTAGCCGTGAACCGGCCGTCCGAGAAGGGGGGCAGCCACGGGCGGAACTGCCCGCCGTGATCGCGAAACCGGATCTCCGTGCGGGCCCGAGACGAACAAAGGAAGATTGTACACGGACACGGTGAGGTTGGCTGGCTGACAACGAGTGAATCCATATCCCCCGGGATGACGAGGATCAATCACGCCACGAGCTATCGTGGGGGGATACCATGGAACGACGAAAATTTCTGATGGGGGTCGGCAGCGCCTCACTCGGGGGGAGCGCACTCCTCGGGACTGGCGCGTTTAGCCGAGTGGAATCGCAACGG
>LKND01000056.1 GCA_001564275.1 Natrialbaceae archaeon Tc-Br11_E2g14
CGTCACAACCCCTATGTCTCTCGCATGCGAGGCCTCGAGTATGAGCGACATCGGCAGTCGGGAGTGGCGGTTCATCCGGGACGAACCCAGGCCAGGGGCGGTCCAGATGGCCCTCGAGGAGGTTGCCGCACGGACGGCCCTCGAGGACGACGTCCGGACAGTGCGGGTCTACGACTGGGAACCCAGCACCCTCTCGATGGGGTATCGCCAGGCCGTCGACACCGTCGACTGGGAGTTCTGTGACGCCAACGGGGTCGACGTCACGCGCAGACAGACCGGTGGCGGCGGCATCTACCACGACAGCCACGCCGACATCTCCTACACCATCGTCGCGCCGGCCACTGAGGTGCCGGGCGACCTCATGGAGTGTTACGCCCTGTTCTGTGAGCCCATCCTCGAGGCGTTCGATCGGATGGGCGTCGACGCCGACTTCGCGCCTGCTCGCAAGAAGGCCATCTACCAGCCGGCGTGTTATCTGCGGGACATTCATCCGGCCCACGACATCGTCGCGCCCGCCAGCGACGCCGACCGCGCGAAGAAAATAAGCGGCAACGCCCAGTACCGCCAACGTGACGTCGTCATCCAGCACGGTTCGCTCAGTTTCGACCTCGAGCCCGGAGCCCACGTGGGCGTGTTCGCGACCGACGACGTCGTGGAACCGACGTTCACCGATCGGGTGACGAGCATCCGTGAACAGGTCGATATCGATCGAAAGAACGCCGTCGACGCGCTTGGGTCAGCACTCGCTGAGTGGTGTGAGGCCACACCGGGAACCTGGAACGCGGACGAACTCGAGGCCGCAAGGGACCTCGCCGGGAGAAAGTTCGGAGACGACGCGTGGATCAAACGGCGGGAAGTCACCACACAGAGCACCAGCTGAGATCGAGTGTAGGCCGCTCACAGTAACCGGTGTCCTCACGTCCCGCCGATGCCAACCAGGGGGTCGGTGTACGGCGAGCCATTGAGACAGCAGTTCCGTTCAGTCAGCGGCTCGCGAATCGTGACTGCCGGTCGCCGACCACACTGAAGATCGGCGATGAAACTGGACAGTGAGCCGTCTCAGTCGTCGCTTTCGTCGTCGACGATCACTTCCACTGGCTCGTCCGTGGCTTGCTCGCCCTCGGCGTCACCGTCGGCCTGTTGCTGTTGCCAGAGCAACGCCCCGGCAACGGCGACGACGATCCACGAGCGCCAGTTCGCCAGGTTCAGCGTGTAGCCGATACCGAAGGGCTTCTCGACCAGCATCCCGTCGCCGGGTTGCCAATGTGCCGAGAGCAGCCGGCCAAAACTCGGTCGTTCGAAGTTGTACGGGATACCGAAGAGCTCACCGGAGGTGGGTTTATCGGCCATACGCGATGGTACACTCCCCGATACCAAGAGTATTGTGCACCCGTTTCGCCGATGAACCTACCGACAGGAGCCGTCCACATCACGCCCCGTCGACGCCGTGAGAGCCGCCCAACTCATCACCATCCCCACGAAGGCTCACTCGAGATAGCCCAGTCCGCGCAATTGCTCGGCGATTTCCTCGAACTCCGCCTCGGTGAGTTGGCCCGATCGCTGGTGTTGGATCACGATACTGCGGAGGAGAAACCGCGTCAAGTCACTGGTGCTCTGAAAGCTCGTGCCCTCGATGGTTTCCTCGACGCGCTCGGCCAGGTCCTTGGGGATCGAGACCGTGGTGTAATCAGTCATTCCTGGTCGTGACGAAGCCGTCCGGGCGCAAATGAATGTCGCTCGAAGATAACCCAGACAGTCGAGAGGCGCGGGTCGCAACGATTTTTGTGATCCGGACGCGAACCGGAACACATGGGCATGCGGCCACCATCCGGCGGCGGTGACGACGAGCCGGCCAGCATCGAGTTCGGCATTGCGGCCGTCGATGCCGAACTCAAACGGAGCGAGCTCGCGTTTCCAGCCTCGCATGCGGAGGTCGAAGCGACCCTGGGTGACGCCGAGATCCCCTACGACGTCCACGGGAACGCCGTGTCGCTCCGCGAGGTACTCGCAGAGCTCGAGACCCGCGAGTTCGATGATCGTCAGGAACTGCTGAACGCACTCCATCCGGTCTTCGAGACCTACCGCGAGCGACGCTCCGGGAGCATGTTCGCGCAAATCCGGGCCCTACTCCCCTTCTAGCGGAAGGCTGCGGACGCGTCGATTAATCGTCGACCCAGTCGTCGTCCCGGTTCTCACGTCGATCCTCGCCACCGGCTGGCCCCTCACTCGCCCGGCGTTCGAACTGCTCGAGGCGCCGACGCTGCTCGCGGTGGAGGGTGACGATCATGTCCGAGAGGACGCCGAACATCACCAGCTGGACCCCGAGGAGGATGGCGGCCGCGGAGACGAGTGCGATAATCTCGTGGCCGATGCCGTAGACGATCCACTGCCAGAGGACGAACAGAGCGAGCAGCGAGCCGACGACGACCGACCCGCCGCCGATGCTCCCGAAATAAAACAGCGGGTTGTGGGTCTTCGCGAGGGTGTACAGCGTGAGGATAATCGTCCCGCCGTCCCACACCGGGTGGAGGTTCGTCTCGGAGTCCTCTGGCCTGGCGGCGTAACTGACGGGGACGACCGTCGTCTTGACGCCCTGTCGCACGCACTCGACGGCGAGTTCGGTTTCGATCGTGAACCCGTCGGCGTCGAGCATCAACCGCTCGAATGACTCGACGGTGAACGCCCGGTAGCCCGAGAGGATGTCCTCGTAGTCCTCACCGTGAATGACGTCGAACGCACCGTTGATGAGCCGGTTCCCGACGCCGTTGAGCCGCTTCATCGCGTCCTCGTCCATCTTCGCAAAGCGGTTGCCAATGACGTGTTCGTACCCGCGGGCGAGCGGGGCAAGCATGGCCTCGGCTTCGGTTGGATCGTAGGTCCCGTCGCCATCGAGCATCAACACGTAGTCCGCCTCGATGTGCTCGAGGGCCTCGCGGACGGCCTGTCCCTTGCCGGAGCCGGACTGGGTCAGCACGCGCGCGCCGTGCTCGCGGGCGATGTCGCGGGTGCCGTCGCTCGAGTCGCCGTCGACGACGAGGACGTTCTCGTAGCCACGGTCGCGAAAGCCGTCGATCACGTTTCCGATAGTCGGGGCTTCGTCGAGCGTGGGGATGAGGATGCAGACCTGGTCGGGCGAGACCGGATACCGATCCGGGACCGCATCGCTGGCAGATGCCGACGACTCGAGGGCGGACTCGGTGTACGTCGATTCCACGCCGGCATCGTCAGCCATTGCTCACTGTTCAACGCCCAGCCTGCAAAAACGTACTGATGCACCTAGCCGGTGTATAAGACGGTCGGGTGGGGGATGACCGACGCGGTAGCGCTCGCTCCGAGCGGGTTGAATCGGGACTGGGTCCCGGAGGCAGGTTAGATGTAGTCGATCGACTGTGGCAACTCGAGTTTCATGCCCTTGCGCTCGCGGATCTCCATGATGGTCTCACGCTGGAGCGAGTTGGCCATGACCTCGAAGCCGGCGTTCTCGGTGTTCCAGGCCGCACGACCCTCGGTCGCACTGCGGATGTCACTCGAGAAGCCGATCATCTCCTCGACGGGGGCGATCCCCTCGACGACCATGAGGTCACCCTCCTGGTACATGTCGTCGACACGGCCACGACGGCCCTGAATCTCGCCGGAGGCGGCACCCATGTGCTCGTTTGGCACGTCGATGCGGACGTCCTGCATCGGTTCCAGTAGCTGGATGTGGCCGTCGATCAGCGACCGGTGGACGGCGTCGCGGGTCGCCGGGATGACCTGGGCGGGCCCACGGTGGATGGTGTCCTCGTGGAGCTTGGCGTCGTGTAGGCGGATCAGCGAGCCCTGGACGGGCTCGTTCGCCAGCGGTCCGTTGTCGAGGGCGTCCTCGAGCCCCTCGATGAACAGCTCCATCGTCTCGTTCAGGTGCTGGATCCCCTTCGTCTGATCGAGGAGGATGTTGGTCCCGTGGATGTGCTCGACGTTCTGGGTGTCGTCTTTGTCCATTCCCGCCTCCTGCAGCGCCTCACGGCGCTCGAGTTCGGGCATGTCCATCGAGGCCTCCCCGAGCTGGATCGACTGGACGATCTCGTCGCTCAGTGGTTCGACGGAGATGTAAAAGCGGTTGTGGCGGTTCGGGGAGATTCCCTCGACGGTGTCGGATTCGCGCTGGACGGCCTCGCGATAGACGACGATCGGTTCACCGGTGTTGACGGGGATGCCGTTGTTGGCCTCCATCCGCTGGGTAATGACCTCCAGGTGGAGTTCACCCTGCCCGGAGATCAGGTGCTCGCCGGTGTCCTCGTTGATGTCGATCTGGATCGTCGGGTCTTCCTTGGAGAACTGGCGCAGCGCCTCGATGAGCTTGGGGAGGTCGTCCATCGTCTTCGCCTCCACGCTCTTGGTGATGACGGGCTCGGAGATGTGCTCGATGGACTCGAACGGCGTCATCTCGACGCTCGAGACGGTCGAACCGGCGATCGCGTCGCGAAGGCCGGTGACGGCGGCGATGTTTCCGGCGGGAACGCGTTCGACTTCCTCGCGTTCACCACCCATGTAGATGCCGACGCTCTGAACGCGGTTCTTGCCCGCAACACCGGAGACGTAGAGCTCCTGGCCCTTCTCGAGGCTGCCCGAGAAGACACGACCGGAGGCGATTTCGCCGGCGTGGGGGTCCATCGAAATGTCGGTCACCATCAAGACGACCTCGCCGTCCTCGTCGACGAGTCGCATGGTATTCGCCAGTTCGGAGTCGGCGTCGCCACGCCAGACCCGGGGGATACGCCGGGGTTGGGCGTTGACTGGGTTGGGGAAGTGCTCACAGACCATGTCGAGGACGACGTCGGACAGTGGCGTCTTCTCGTGGAGTTCCTGGCGTTTGTCGTTTTGCTCGAGGTCGATGATCTCGCCGAAGTCCATACCGGTGCGCTGCATCGAGGGCATGGAGACACCCCACTTGTAGAGGGCGGACCCGAAGCCGACGGTGCCGTCCTCGACGGAGACCGTCCAGTCGTCGACGTCGTCCATCTCGTCGGTCATGCCGCGGATGAGTTCGTTGACGTCGTTAATGACTTTCAGGAGGCGCTCTTGCATCTCCTGGGGCCCCTCCTGGAGTTCGGAGATGAGGCGATCGACCTTGTTGATGAACAGCGCGGGCTTGACGCCCTCGCGAAGTGCCTGTCGGAGGACGGTCTCGGTCTGGGGCATCGCGCCCTCGACGGCGTCGACGACCACTAGCGCCCCGTCGACGGCGCGCATCGCCCGGGTCACGTCGCCACCGAAGTCGACGTGGCCGGGGGTGTCGATGAGGTTGATCAGGTGATTGGTGTCGTCGTACTCGTGGGTCATCGAGACGTTTGCCGCGTCGATGGTGATCCCACGCTCCTGTTCGTCTTCCTCGGTGTCCATCGCGAGCTGTTGACCTGCCGTATCGTCGGAGATCATGCCCGCACCAGCGAGGAGATTATCGGAGAGCGTCGTTTTCCCGTGATCGACGTGGGCGGCGATGGCGATGTTCCGGATGTTCTCCGGCTCGTCCATCAGCCGCTCACATTCTTGGACGATCTTCTTGCGTCGGCCCATATACCCACGTGTACCGCCAGCGGGGTCAAAAGGGTGCTGTTTCGTCCCCGCGCGTTTCGTGCGCAAGAACGCGTCAGGCGGTCCGAACGTCGGGTTTGCGTGAGTGATTGGCACACACGAGAGTCGGAACTCGAGGCTGTGCCGACAACGGTGTCGTCGAAACTGAGTGTCGGGTATCGACGGCTCGGGCAGTTGCTGCCCCGAGGGACGACCTCGGACACGTTCGGGCCGGCCGGCGGCGAAACGGGCGAAAAAGCCATACCGTCACGACCCCTGTGACTCGTACGCATGGATCTTCGCGTACAGGGGTCGGGCCCGACGGCCCCCTTTCTCAGTGCCCGTGACCTCTTCGAAACCGAACGTGACCTCTCACTCCCGGTCCAGGTCAGGGTCCGTGAGGACCCGGACGAACGGACCTGGGCCGCCCACTACGACGACCACCACGTCCTCAACATCTCCAGGCAGGCCGCCACGTCGGCGATGGCTCGCGAACTCGCACTCCACGAGTTCGCCCACATGGCTCGCCACGAGGAGGGACACCCCTCCCACGTTCAGTCGATGGCCGAGATCATTTACCTCGCGCTGGGCGGCCAGCGCGTCGAGCGCCGGACGCTCACCCACTGCTACCAGATCGCCAATCACGCAAAGGACATCTACGCCGACGACATCACGCTCTCGGTGGGTCCCGGCGAGAAACTGCTGGCGTTCCTCGAGTCGGCGCTGGCGGCAGCCATCCGTGATCGATCACCGCCGTCGAACTCCGCAGTTGCCGCCCCCTGGGGGCGTGTTACCGTCGAGCCCACCGTCACCGGTCCCGACCCATCGATTACGGCCGTGAACGCGGCGTTCGCGCTGGCACTGGTCGAGCGACACGACCTCCTCGAGTCCGATCATCGGCTCTACGATCTGGCGAGGATTGCGGCTGCAGATGCGCCCCACGTCGACCTCGAGGCGTTTCGCCAGCAGTTTCGTGACCTGGCCCGTGACCCCGATCCGAGCACGTACCGCCAGGTGCTGGTCGAGTGTACGCGATCGTACGTCAGCGCGACGGAACAGGCCGCGGATTGATCGGTGGTCGCCACGGCCCGTGAGGGGAAGCCGACCAACCTGAGTCGAATAGTTAATGCCGACGCCCCGCACAGGCGAGCACACGACGACATGTTTGGCAATCGACGGCTCCGGGTCCGCCCCACACAACACTCTCGAGTCGCCGATGTGGCGCCACAGCGTCACTCAGCGGACAACGGACGCGTTCGAGTGGCCCGGCGACGGTCCACACTGCAGTGCACTTCGAGTAACAGCCATCCCGGCCCGACTGGCCGACAGCGACACTCGTGGGAGCCGCAATTGGGAAGGCCGGAACCGACCCGACCATCCAGTCGCTCTGGCGCTCGACCGCAATCAGCACCACACCGAGGCTTGGCCACGTCCTCATGAAGCCGACGTTCACCCCCACCGACGATGGCCTCACGATCATCGACCGCATCGAGCGCCATCAGTATCGGTTGACGACACCCGAGCCGGTCCACCCGGAACCGGTCGACACCGACCGACTGACGTCACCGGTCGATGCTGCCGTCCGGATCACGACCGACGCGGTCACGCTGCCGACGAACGATCGTCCACACATCCGTGACGCAGATGGGAAGATGCTCGAGGACATCGACCTGACGACGCCGTCGTCGCTCGACGACGGGCCGTATCTCATCGAGCTGTCGACACCGTTTAAGATCTATCTCGCCGTCGACAGCGCGCTCACCGTCATCGCCGACGCCGATCGAACCCACATCACGCTCGAACCGGAAACGGAGGTCATCGTCGGCGTCCGGTCGTACCACCGACAGCCAGCCACGACCATCACGACGACGGACGAACCAACGGACGTGATGACGGCCGTCTCTGCGTTCGGGGCGGCACTCAAGACGACGACACCGGATCGGTCCTACCCAACCCTTCGAGGGCATCCACCGACGCTCGAGCGCGGCGAAGAGCTGCACCTGCCCGCGAGCGTCGAGCCACCGGCCACCGGCATCACGATCGAGGTCCCGCCGACCCTCGGGGCGGTGTTCGTCGTGACACCGCTTGCCTACTATCTCGGGGCAGCTGTCGAACCCGGTCCCGTTCCCCGGCTGCGCACCGAAAACGGGGGATCGTTCGCACTGCTCGAGACCGACGACGGGCCGAGTGTGGGCGAGTCGATCGACCTCGAGCGTTGGGGGCAAGCACACGAGTGGGACTCGACGGCTCTCGAGCAGGGCGTCGGGAGGCTGTTCGGGCACGTCTTTTTGCTCGATGCGGTCGTTCGCACCGAGGGATCGACACCGATCCCGCTGGCCGAACGAGCGGCGATCGAACCCGACCTCCCGTTCACGCTCGAGGGGGTCAACGACGCATCCCTCCCGGAGCAACTCGAGCGCTACCTCGAGGTGCCGTTCGAGATCACCGAGCCCCATCGGCCGGCGTGGCGACTCGAGGTGCGCCTGGATCCGACGCCCGAATCGGTGCCGTTTCTCCCGTTCGTTGCGGATGCCCTGGCGCTCGTCACCGTTCGCGATACCGAGGAGCCAAACGAGGCTGCCCAGCGCAACCAACGGGAGGCGATCGATGCGTTCGTGCGGCGGGCGGACGAACAGAGCGGTGGCGGTGCTGGGGTCGAGGCCAGGGCCAGTGACAATCAGACCAGGTCGGCCCCTTCGGGAGCCACGACCCGTAGCGAGGGTGGATCGATCGAGCGCTCGAGTGCGGTGGATCGACCGACGATCACCCAGCGCTGGCGGACGGAGGAACCGACCGCCATCACCAGCACCGCACCGCTGTCGGCGTTTCACCATAGCCTCGGTCGAAAGCCGCGAGCAGACCCAATCGAGATCGAGGTGGTGTGCAACGACCCAGAGATGCGCGAGGAACTCGAGACGGTCAACGGGATCTACGGGGATCGGGACGCGCTGGCGTTCACGGTAAACGAACACTACAATCTGTCTCGCGAAGGGCTGCGAGACGTTCTGGCGGACGAGAGCGACTTCGTCCACTACATCGGTCACATCGACGACGCAGGGTTTCAGTGTGCTGACGGCAAATTGCCCGGCGAGTCGATCGCCACCGTCGGAACGAAAGCGTTCCTCCTCAACGCCTGTCAGTCACGCGAACAGGGCCTCCACCTGATCGATCGGGGCAGCATCGGCGGCATCGTGACCCTGGGAGACATCATCAACAGCGGGGCGATCAACGTCGGCTCGACCATCGCCAGGCTACTCAATCGCGGCTATCCACTCCACGCCGCGCTCACGATTGCCCAACGACGGAGCCTCGTGGGCCAGCAGTACCGCCTCGTCGGCGACGGCATGACGACCATCGCCCAGTCGGAAGTCGGGTGTGTTTCAGTCTGTCACGTTCAGACTGGCACTTCGAGCACCGATGCTGATAACGCCGACCGGCAGGCGACGCTCAAACTCGAGACCTACGAAACGTCGATTTCGAGGAAGGGAAGCCTGTTTCGGCCATATCTCGACACCGTCGATCACCACTACCTGGTGCCAAAACGGGTGGGGCCGTTTCACCTCAGGGAGCGAGAGCTTGCCGCGTATCTCGGCCTCGAGGAACTGCCAGTCGTCCTGGATGGAACGCTCACCTGGAGTACCGATATCGACCGATTCGAGCATCGTGACTCAAACCGGCCTGACTCGTGAGAACGGCGTGATCGTTCGCGTCGGCTTCAGGGACCCTGGTAAGTGCTCCCGTGACCCGCAACGACCGTTCCGGCTTGGGACAAGAGGAGCATCATCGTGAACAGGACGCCGATCATTCGTGGGTGCTTCGCCAGGTACGATTTGAGGTCTGACATGGTGTGTATGGACCATGGTACCAGCCCGTAATGAATTTATTTTAATATATCACACACAGAATCCATATTTCTATCCCGGCGGTGCAAATATTTGAATAGTGAGAGAAAACAGAAAAATAGCTACAGGTTGCTAGAAATACTACCCCCTGATTACGATTATGCTAGTAGGCGAGCGTCGTAAACAAAGGTGAGACGAGAATGAACCGTCAACAGATCATCACGGTTTTACCGCCGTTTCTCGCACCGCTGTGTATTGTCGCTTACACCATCGTGTACTGTCGTTCGAGTGTACCGACACTCGGGCCCGTTCGCCTGGGGTGACAATGTAGCGGCGAGTGCCCCCACCCCACGCCACCCCCGTCGGGACGCTCACCGGGAACCGACGATACCGATCCGTATCGCCCGTGGGTTCGGCACCGTCACTCCCCGAGCAATCGACGCAAGGTCCGATCGAACCCCTCCCGAGAAAACGCCCGGCGAATGCGCCCGGCCCGTTCCCGACACTCGCGCAATTCTGCCGTCACGCGTTCGTACCGCTCGGCGACGTCTACACCGGCCGCACGCTCGTTCTCGAGGAGGGCCCGCTCCGTGGCCAATCGAAAGTACTCGGTCATTGCCTCCTCGTAGGCCGTCTGTAGGGCGAGTTGTTCGACCGTGGCGTGAAACCGCTCGCTCGAGACCGGTCCCACGAGGTACTCGTCGGCGCCACGGTCGATCGGATCGTCGGCGGGCACGTCCCCGGTGATCACCAGCACTCGGGCGCCTGGCACCTGCTGTGTGACGGCATCGAGCACACCTCGAGCGTCGGGCGCATCGAGCCCCCACTCGAGGATGATCACGTCGTCAGCGGGGTGCAACTGCTCGAGGATCGACCGCTCGAAGTCGGCAATCCGGATCGACCAGTTCTCCCCAGCGTCGGCCTCGATCTCGGTTGTGGGCTCAGTACTGAGCCCACTTTCGAAGGGGACAGTATCGCCCGCAAAACAGGAGGTGGGGGCTCGATGAACGAAAAAGAGCCGAAGCGTGGAGGGGAGCATAGCAGATACGCGTAGCCTTCCGGCGTCGGGGTCAAGTTTCTATCGATCAACGGGACAGTTCGCCGGCGAACACGTCGAGCGGTGACCCTCGAGAAGTTGGTGAAATCTGCAGAGAAAAACGAACGTCGGACCGGCGTTAGCGGGCAGCCGCCGCGACGCGCTCTTTCTCCTCTTTTTGGCTGATCGCGTAACTCTGGACGTCGTAATCCGCAGCCCCGATGAGCTGGCTGGCCAGGGCCTCGGCGGCCGGCGTAGGAGACTTGAACGACGCACTCTGGGTGCCGTCTGCGATGAACTTCAGCGCCTGGTCGACCCGTCGCTGCGGGGCGACGTCGACGGCTTTCGGGACGGAAATGCCACCGTACTTGAGGCGGACGGTCTCCTCGCGTGGAGCCGCGTTCTCGACAGCCGTCACGAGGACCTGCACCGGGTTCTCCTCGGTGCGCGCGTGAACGATGTCGAAGGCCTCACGGACGATCTTCAGCGTCTGCTGTTTCTTGCCCGTGTTCTCCTCGGTCTGCATCAGGCGGTTGGTGAGCCGCTCGACGACGCTGATCTCGGATTTCTGGAACTGTTTGCTGGCGTGACGGCCCGCCGTGTGGGCAATGGGCGTCACCGTAAGGTAGCGTTCGGTCGATGGGTCGTTGTAGACGATGTCGCTCACGTCCCAGGTGCCAAAGAGCTTCGCCGAGAGGTCGCCGCCACCGGCGGGGGCCTCCGGTTCGGGTTGGTCGTCTGCACTCATGTTATCGCACCGGTTTTTCGGCGTTTCCGCGCACCAGTTCGAGGAGCGCGACGCCGTTTACCTTGTCGACTTTGTAGTTGACACCCGAGAGGTCGCCCATCGCGCGACCCTTCGCCCCACCGATGCCGGCGATGGTGACTTCGTCGTGTTCGTCGATGAAGCTGATCGCACCGTCACCGGGACAGAACGCGGTGACCTGTTTCCCGTTCTTGATCAGCTGCACTCGGACACACTTCCGAATCGCCGAGTTGGGCTGTTTCGCTTCGATGCCGACTTTCTCGAGGACGATGCCGCGGGCCTGTGGTGCCCCCTCGAGGGGGTCGGACTTCTCGCGCAGGCCGCGTGCTCTCCGCGCGTAGTCCGAGTCGGACCACCGCTGCTTTTGGCGGTCCTTCTGGAGCTTGCGCGCGGCGTACTTGCCGTTTGCCATGGCAGTCGCTATCCGTCCCGGACACTTAAACGCCCCGTTTCGGTGGAGCTAAAACGCCACGAGAGGGCTCGAGAGGAGGAGTTAAACCGATCTAAGCGAGTTACAGGTCGATAGAGCTAGTTTCCCGGACGCTCGAGGAGTTTCATGGGGTCGGTCGTCGCCATATCCCACCGATCATCAACCGGAGGACCAACACTCGTCGGGAACTCGCGACAACGATTCTAGCAGCCGTCTGTCGAGAGGCGACGACCGACTATTCCTGCCCCGAGTACTGCGATGAGGGCGGCGATGGCGCCGAAGCCAGGGGCGTCGTCGCTTGCGTCGAACTCGAGGTCGGAATCGTCAGTCGGGCCGTCGTCGCTCGCCGTATCGTCAGCGTCGTCCGACGACTCCTCCGTATCGGCTCGGTCAGTGTCGTCCGGCGAATCGGCTTCATCCTCGGCGTCGTCACCGTCTGATTCCTCCACGGCACCGTCGTCGTCGGCATCCTCGTCGTCGGTTTCGACCGCGTCGTCATCGCCGTCGCTCTCCGTGACACTCCCCTCAGGAACGATATCGACCTCGTACTCCAGATCGCTGTCGAACGCGTTCACAATGAGGACGTGACGCTCTCCCGTACCCTCGTGTCCCTCGTACACTAACGACTCGTCTCGTTCATCGAGGATTATACCGGGCTCACCATCGTGTGGCACGGAGATCGAAGCGGCCATCGACCCCGGAATCTCTGGCGTCACCGTCACCTCGTAGGCCTCCTCATCCTCGAGTTCGAGGAGGTGTAGGTGGTTACCTTCGTCCTCGAAAGTGAGTGATTGGGTCGGGGCAGCCTCGTCGAAGACGACGGTATTGTCGTCGAGCAGAACGCTCAAGTCGAATCTCTGTGCCGTCTGTTCGCGATTTTCGACAGCAATGGTGTACGTTCCGCCTGCCGTAGATCGGTATACGTCCTCGTTTGCGTCATGATCGGTCACGTCCGTGCCGACTGGGTCTTCGAGCGAGACCACCAGATCGGCGTCCGGGTCGTCCGCGAAGGCACCGACCAGAATCGTCTCTCCGCCGCCGACCTCCACGTCGTAGGTGTTGATCGCCCCTGCATCGATCGAGAGACCGGTATAGATGTCGTCCGTCACCTCTTGTGGCCCTTCGTCGTCGTGATCATCGTGGTCGTCCTCGTGATCATCGTGGTCGTCCTCTTGCTCGTGATCGTCCTCGTGATCATCGTCACCTGAATCAACCTGCTCGTGATAAACCTCGAGATCGACCACCGTCTCGTCGCCGTGATTCTCGATCACCGCGGTGTATGTCCCATCTTCTGGAGCCCCGAATACCTCGACGGCTGCCAGCGAGGAATCGTCGATACGTTCACCCACTGGCTCACCCTGGGGATCGTATAGCTCGACCTCGAGGGACTCGTCCTGGTGGAACACCCCCATCGCAAAATTGTCGCCTGCAGTCATTTCGACGTCGTAGACGAGTGTCTCATCTCCCGGAATCGTCAGTCCCAAGTACGATCCCTCCTCGAGCGGGTCCGGCACGTCATCGGGCTCGAGATCAGCCTCGGGAGTGTCCGTGTCGTCGTCTTCCTCGTGATCATCGTCACCCGAATCGATCTCGTTATGATAGACCTCGAGATCGACCACCGTCTCGTCGCCGTGATTCTCGATCACCGCGGTGTACGTCCCATCTTCTGGAGCCCCGAATACCTCGACGGCTGCCAGCGAGGAATCGTCGATGCGTTCACCCACTGGCTCACCCTGGGGGTCGTACAGCTGGACCTCGAGGGACTCGTCCTGGTGGAACACGCCAACGCCGAACTCGTCGTCCTCGGTCAGCTCCACGTCGTAGACCAGAATCTCATTCCCCGGAACCGTCAGTCCGGAGTATGACCCTTCCTCGAGTGGCTCAGGGATGTCCCCGGGCTCGAGGTCACCCTCGGGATCGTCGTGATCGTGTTCGTCGTCTGTGGCGGATTCGTGACCCACATCCACCTCGACTGTCGTGGTCTCTTCGTGGTTGTCGATCTCGACCGTGTAGGTGCCGTCGACCGGCGCCTCGGGAAGGTAGGCCCAGGCGAAGTCAGCGTCGGTGTCCGAATCCCCAACTTCGTTGCCACTCGGATCGAGTAACCTGACCTCACTCTCGTGGGCGTCGTCGTGCTCCACGACCACCCAGAACTCGTCCCCGGCGTCCAATTCGACCGTACTCGTCGTCGTCTCCTCACCGGGCAGTTCCACGTCCGGATACCATCCCTCCTCGAGTGGGTCCGGGAGGTCTGCGCCGGTCGCCGTCGCCCCGACGGCCCCAACGGCCGTCATGCCCAGCAACAGGCCGAGCGCGACGAGTACGAGTACTCCGGTGCCGATACCGCTCTCACCATCGGTCCCCATCACATCGAACGACATTCGAATTTAGCGAACGGTCCGTAGCGCGGACACTTTGCTCTTATGACCGATACGGGGGCGAGTTCGGTGGCGCTCGAGTCTGGCTACAACAGTTGCACGTCGTCGATACCGAAGTGCCGATCGGCGAGCGTCCGTGTGTCCTCGATGCGCCGCCCACTCGAGCCGATCGCCACGCCCCGGTCGTCGGCGGCGACCTCCGCGTAGGCAACCGTGTCGTCGTTGTGACTGATCGTGACGTTGTAGACCGCCGCCGGTGCGAGAGCGTTGGCGACGAACGCCTCGGCGTCGTCGGCACCCTCGACGAGTCGGACCGATCGACCCGTCTCGGCCTCGAGTCGGTCGACGTTTCGGCCCCCTGGGCCGATCGCCTCGCCCATCCGCCCCGCGGGCACGACGATCACCAGCCGTGACTCGGTAACGAGACAGTCGACCCCCGAAACGTCCGAAATCTCCTCGAATCTCGCGATGAACTGGCGGGCGTCGTTCGACAGCGTGATGGTCATGAGACGGTGGCCCTCGAGATGAAAAACGTGTCTCCCGTCAGTCCGCCTTGTTCGGTTTCGACCCCATCCGAAGGTCGACGTCACCGGTACCGAGTTTGATCGGCTTCCCGACGATGACGTTCTCGGTCACACCTTTGAGTTCGTCGATTTCCCCGTGGATCGCCGCGTTGAGCAGGTGGTTGACCGTCACCTCGAACGCTGCGCGGGCGAGCACGGAATCCTTCGATCCCGAGATCCCGTGGCGACCGATGGACTCGATCGTCCCCTCGTTGGTCATCATGTCCGCGACGAGCATCAGGTGCCGAACGTTCACGTCGTCCAGGCCCTGTTCCTCGAGCGTGTTGTTCGTCTCCTCGATGATGGCCTCGCGGGCGGCCTCGATGCCGAGGTTGCGGTGGATCTCGTGGATGTTGTTACAGGTCGTCCGAGAGGCGTCGACGCCCTCGATCGAGAGCACGTCGCCGAAGGCCGATCCCTCGGTGTAGAGGACGAACTCCTCGCTGCCGTCGTCCATCTCCTCCCGACGGATGACGACCCGCGAGACTTCCTCGATACCCTTGAACGTGATGTCGCGCAGTTCCTCGACGAGCTGAAGCAGATCGCGATAGGACGGCTCCTCAGGGCCGAACTCGACGGCCGTTCCCTGCTGGACGGTCTCGACACCGAGGCTATCCTGGATGATGTCGGCGACCTCCTCGGCCGTGATCATTCGCTCCTCGAGGGTGTCCTCGTTCAGGTCGATCTGCACGCGCATGTCAGCGACGTTCGTCGAGACGTCACCGAGGGCGAGGATCTTCGTCGCCTCGATGTTCCAGACGACCTCGTGGGCTCGCTCGCGTTCGGTGGCGTACTCGCCCTCGAGGTGGACGGTCATCATCGGCGTGTCGGGCGTCTTCCGGGCGTCGACCAACTCGATGAGTCGTGGCAGGCCCTGAGTGACGTCGATCTCGGCCACCCCCGCGTAGTGGAAGGTGTTCATCGTCAGCTGGGTCCCCGGTTCCCCGATCGACTGGGCGCTGACGGTGCCAACGGGATCGAGCGGATCGACCCGCGTCTCCACGTACTCACTCTGGACAGCACTGACGATGTCCTGGACCTGTTCTGCCGTCACGTCTTTGGCCTCGAGGGTCTCGTACACCCGGTCTTTGAGCCGGCGTGGGAGCTCGCTGTCCTCGACGATGAGGATCACGTCGTCCTCGACGTCGTAGTCCTGGACGAACACGCTCTCGGTGTTGGTCTCAGTCATCGGAGGGCACCTCCTCGGGCGCAACGCCCCGACTATCGGCGTGTTCGGAGAGGTTCGTGATTTCGCGTCGCCCGTGGAGGAACGCCTCGCGTTCGTCCGGCGAGTCGAACTCCTCCTCGAGAACGCGATCGGCGATCCCGTCGACATCGATCTCGTGATCCTCGTCGTAAGCGACCTGCACGGGCGAGGTGCCGTCCTCGCCGAACTCGAACTGGACGATGGTATCGCTCGTGTCCCGAACCGTTCCGTCGTACTGGGCCTCGAGTTCCGAGAGGGCGTTGATAAGCCGCCGCTGGAGGTAGCCGGACTTCGAGGTCCGGACGGCCGTGTCGACCAGCCCCTCGCGACCACCCATCGCGTGGAAGAAGAACTCCCGCGGACCGAGACCGACGGTGTAGGAACTCTCGACGAAGCCGTGGGCCTCGGCCGAGAGGTCGTTTCGCTGGTAATGGCTCAGGGTTCGGTCCTCGTAGCCGCGGTTGATTCGCTCGCCACGGACTGCCTGCTGGCCGACACAGCCAGCCATCTGGGTCAGGTTGAGCATCGATCCTCGAGCTCCCGATTCGGCCATCACGACCGCGGGGTTGGTACCCTCGAAGTGCTCCTCGGCGATGGTCCCCGCATTGTCCCGCGCCCGCGAGAGCGTCTGCATGATCTTCATCTCGAGAGTTTCGTCGATCGTTCGCCCCGGCAGACTCTCGAGTTCGCCGCGCTCGTAGGCCTCGATCAGTTCTTCGACCCGATCGTAGGCGTCCTCGATGGTCTCGTCGATGCGATCTTTGGCCGCGACCGGGATCGTCTCGTCGTCGATCCCGATCGAGAACCCGAAGTGCATGATGGCCCGCATCGCGAGCGTCGAGATCTCGTTGATGAACACCCGCGAGCGGGTGTTGCCGTACTGCTTCGTGATCGCGTCGACGATCTCGCCGCCGAACTCACCGACCTCGTCCTCGGCGATCGTCCCGTCGACGAGCTGGCCGTCCTCGATGATGACGTCGTCACCGACGGTGCCGGTGAACTCGAGGGCCAGGTCCTCGGGGAGGAGTTCGGAGAAGATATCCCGGCCGGTCCAGAACGGCTCGTCCGCGTCGTCGATCCCGCTCGGTTCGGGCAGTTCGTCGATCCGAGTCGCCCGGAGCAGGTCCAGGGCCTGTGTCTCGTTGAATCGTGGATTATCCTTCGTGAGGAGGTACATTCCCGAAATGTGGTCCTGAATCGCCCCGATGATGTTCTCCCCGAAGCGTGGGCTCAAGATCTGCTCCTGTACGCGCATGAGGACGCGTGCCTCCGCTCGCGCCTCCTCGTTCTGGAGGGCGTGCATGTTCATTTCGTCACCGTCGAAGTCGGCGTTGTACGGGGGACAGACGACGGTGTTGAGTCGGAACGTCTTGTACGGCATGACGACGACCTCGTGGGCCATGATCGACATCCGGTGGAGCGACGGCTGTCGATTGAAGATGACGATGTCGCCGTCGACGAGGTGCCGGTTGACCTCCCAACCGGGACCCACCGTCTGGGAGCTGTCGAGGTCGGCCTCCTCGGACATTCCAGCCAGCGCCTCGCAGTTCTTTTCGGTCACCTTGAGTCGGCGGCCGTCGGGTCGGCGAACGTAGTTTGCGCCAGGGTGGGTGTTCGGCCCGTTTGCGACGTAGCGTCGGGCCTCCTCCAAGTTGCGCTCGGTGACGAGCATAGTCTGGGTCATCTCACTCGCCACTCGGTCGGGGACACCGACCTCGTTGAGCGAGAGTGTGGGATCCGGCGAGATGACGGTTCGCGCCGAGAAGTTGACCCGTTTCCCGGACAGGGAGCCACGGAACCGCCCCTCTTTCCCCTTCAGTCGCTGAGAGAGGGTCTTGAGCGGACGGCCCGATCGATGACGGGCCGGCGGCGTCCCCGAGATCTCGTTGTCCATGAACGTCGTGACGTGGTACTGCAGCAGTTCCCAGAGGTCCTCGATGATCAGCTGTGGGGCACCCGCCTCGCGGTTCTCCATGAACCGCTGGTTGATTCGGATGATGTCGACCAGCTTGTGGGTGAGGTCGTCCTCGCTGCGCTGGCCGTTGTCGAGGGTGATCGATGGGCGAGCCGTCACCGGCGGGACCGGAAGGACGGTGAGGATCATCCACTCCGGGCGCGAACGCTCGGCGTCGATCCCCAGATCACGGATGTCCTCGTCCGGAATGGCCTCGAACCAGTCCCGGATGTCCGAGGGCATCAGCTTGTTCGTGTCCTCTTCGGTGAGGTCGATGTCCAGTGCCTTCTCGATGGCCTTGCGCTGGCTCTCACGCGGGCGGAACGACCCCGAGAGAATTTCGTTGATTCGCGTGAGGTCGATACCCGTCTCCTCGGCGAGTTCGGTGGGGTTCGTTCGGTCGATGCCTTCCGCTTCGTTGCCCTGCATCGCCCCCGCGATGCGCTGGGAGTACTCACTCGTGAGAACCTGCTGGACCTCGTAGTACGTGGTTGGTTTCTCGTGTTCGATGTCGTACTGGATCTCGCCACAGTGGGGACAGCGATCCTTCTTGCGGGCCTGGCGGATCGCCGCCTTCGTCACGTCGTTTAAGTCGTGACCCAGCTTCCGGTACTCGTCGATCTTCGCGCGAAACTCCGCCTTTTCGTCCTCGGTCAGCAGCAGGTGCGAACACTCCCGACAGGTTCCACGCAGGAGTCGCCGGATGAGCTTGGTGAACCCGACGTGGATCACCGGTGCGGCGAGTTCGATGTGACCGAAGTGGCCGTTACACGATCCCGAGTGCTTCCCGCAGGTCTTACACTCGAGCCCCGGGTCGATGACCCCCAACCGAGGGTCCATCAGCCCCATGTCGATGGGGAACCCGTCGTCGTCGTAGGTGTCCGCGGTGATGATCTTCGTCGCGCTCATATCCCGGTATTCTTCGGGCTCCATGAGCCCGAAATTGATCGATCCGATGTCTTTTGGTGTGCTATTTCGCATCATTTAGACGGCGTCCTCCAGTTCCAGTCGTGGCGCGATACCGAGCGCCTTCATCTCGTCCAAGAGGAGCTTGAACGCGTAACTCATCTCGATTTCGTGAATGTCGGTCTCCTCGTCACAGTTCGGACAGTAGACCCGACGTTGTTCGACGTTCTCGACCGCGCTCATCCCACACTGGCCACAGATGTGGATGTACTCGCGGTCGGACTCGTCGAGCAAGCGCTCTTTCAGCGTCATGGCCGCCCCGTGGCCGATGAAGACGTCGCGCTCCATCTCCCCGATACGGAGGCCACCCTCGCGTGCACGGCCCTCGGTCGGTTGGCGGGTCAGCACCTGCACCGGCCCGCGCGAACGGGCGTGAAGCTTGTTCGAGACCATGTGGTACAGTTTCTGGTAGAAGATGACGCCGACGAAGATCTCGGCTTCCACCTTCTCACCCGTCACCCCGGAGTACATGACCTCCTTGCCCGCGGAGTTGAAGCCGTTCTCCTCGAGCCCCTCGCGCAATTCGTCCTCGTCCTCACCGAGGAACGGCGTGCCGTCGACGCGACGGCCCTCCATCGCCCCGAGTTTGCCGCCGATCATCTCGAGGATGTGGCCGACGGTCATCCGCGACGGCAGCGCGTGTGGGTTGAGCACGAGGTCGGGCACGACGCCCTCCTCGGTGAACGGCATGTCCTCCTGTGGCGCGAGGTGGCCAATGACCCCCTTCTGGCCGTGACGGCTGGCGAACTTGTCCCCGAGTTCGGGGACCCGTTCGTCGCGCACGGACACTTTCGAGAGCTTCGAGCCGTCCTCGCCTTCCATCAGGGTGACGGTGTCGACGACGCCGGATTCGCCCGAGCGCATCGTGACGCTCGTCTCGCGGCGTTTCTGTGGTGAGAGTCCGCCCATGTCGTCGGGTTCCTCGAGGAACCGTGGCGGCGAGGTCTTGCCGAGGAGGACGGAGTTCTCGTCGACCGTCGTCTCGGGGTTGACGAGGCCGTCCTCGTCGAGATGTGTGTATGCTTCCTCCCCGCGAGCGCCCCTGACGTCTTGACTTGGAATCTCGAAGCGGTCCTCTTGACCGCCGGGGTAGCGCCGTTCCTCACCCTCGTAGGTCCGGAAGAAGTGCGAGCGAGCCAATGCCCGTTCGACGCTGGCCTTGTTCATCACCAGCGCGTCCTCGATGTTGAACCCTTCGTAGCTCATCACGGCGACGACGAAGTTCTGTGCCGCGGGGCGCTCGTCGAAGCCGATCTGTTCGGTCGTCTGGGTCTTGACCATCGACAGCTGCGGGTAGTGCAACAGGTGCTGGCGCGTGTCGGGTCGGATGCGGTAGTTCGCCGAAGGGAGTCCCAGCGACTGTTTGACCATCCCCGCCCCCATCGTAATTCGAGGGGAGGCATTGTGTTCGGGGTAGGGGATCATCCCCGCCCCAATCCCGAAAATCAGCGAGGGATCGATCTCGAGGTGGGTGTGCTCGTCGGTGAGGTCCTCCTCGTCGACGGCCACGTAGATGTCCTCTTCCTCCTCGGCGTCGATGAACTCGACGTAGCCGTGATCGACCAGATCCTCGAACTCGAGGTCGCCGTCACGGAGTGCCTCGATCTCGGTTTCCGTCAGTCTTGGTTCCCCGTCCTCGACGACCAGCAGCGGTCGCCGCGCACGACCCGCGTCGGCGTTGATGATGACCTCGCGGGTCCGGTCTTTGACCGAGACGTTGACCATCTCGCTGACGTCGCCGATGCGGCGAGCTTCGCGAATCTGTTCGGCTAGCTGGTTCGGGTCCGGGTGGGTGCCCACCAGTGACCCGTTGACGTACACCTTGGCTTCTCGTTGTTGGCTACTCATGGATCAGTCGTCCGCACTCGTGGTCGTTCGTTCGACGCCCTCGATGCCCGGGATGCCCTCGACACCCATCGACGCCAGTTCGCGTTTCAGGTCCCGTTCGTCCTCCACGTGCTGGGAGAGCTCCATCGCCTGGGCGAAGTTCTTCACCAGCCCACAGTTCGGCCCCTCCGGCGTCTCGGAGGGACAGATGCGGCCCCACTGGGTCGCGTGTAGGTCACGCGCCTCGAAGTGGGGTTGGGAGCGACTGAGCGGCGAGCGCAGTCGACGCAGGTGTGAGAGCACACCCATGAAGTCGGTCCGGTCGACCAGCTGGCTCACACCGGAGCGGCCGCCAACCCAGTTCCCCGTGGCGATCGGATGCTCGAGGCGCTCGGTCAACACGTCAGAGCGAACGACGGTGCTCACCGAGAGGTTCCGATTGCGCATGTTCGCCCGCTCGAGTTGGTACTTTACGTCCCGGGCCAGTTTGTTCAGCGCTGTCCGGAACAGGTCACGCATCAGGTCGCCAGAGACCTTCAGACGCTTGTTCGCGTAGTGGTCCTTGTCGTCGGCCTCCCGCCGCTGAAGCGCGAGTTCGAAACACGCCTCGGCCATCCGGCAGAGGTAGTGAGCCTTGTTGATGCGAACGTCCTCCTCGTCGACCCCATCCTCGTGGAGGTGGGGCAGGAGGTAGCGGTCGATGACGTAGTTCGCCCGTTTGAGCTGGTAATTTTTCCCCTGCCCGCTGGCGACGCGCTTCCCGAGGGCCTCGATTGCCTCCTCTTTGGTCTGGACCTCGGCTTCCTCTAAGTTCTCGAGCATGTACTTGACGACCTCGGGGTCGTTCGAGACCTTGTGGACGATTTCCTCGTCCGACTCGAGACCGAGTGCGCGCACCAGTGTCACGAAATTGATCGAGCCCGACACCGACGGGAACGAGACCTCGAGGAGTCCATCCCGGGTTCGCTCACACAGCACGAGCGCGCGATAACCCCGGCGCTGGCTGAACGTTTTCGCGACCTGAATCTCATCACCGTATTTCGTGTCGTATTCGGCGAGGATCTTGTTGGGCGCGAGGTCCTCGCTGGTCATCAACACGCGCTCGGAGCCGTTGACGATGAAGTACCCCCCGGGGTCGGCGGGGTCTTCGCCGATCTCGATCAACTCGTCGTCGGTGAACCCAGCGATGTTGCACTTCTCGGAGCCGACCATGATCGGCATCCGGCCGATCTTCGTCTCCGTCGAGTCGACGACGCGCTCGTCGCCCTCCTCACCGACCACGATCGACATCTCCATGAACACCGGCGCGGAGTAGGTGATGTTCCGAAGACGGGCCTCCTGCGGGTAGAGCAGTTCCTCGGAGCCGTCGGCTTCCCGCACTCGAGGGGTAACGACGCGGACGTCCCCCAGTTCGACGTAGACCGGCTCTTCACCTTCCTTGTCCCCGATGTCCGTGTCGATGGTCTCCTTCTCATCAACGACCTCCTGCATCCCCCGAGTGAGGAAGGCGTTGAACGAGCGATAATGGTGCTCAGCCAGGCGTTCTTTCGAAAAGTACTCCCGCGAAATGTCACGTCTGTGTGTTCTGTCCAGTTCCATTTATTCCACCACAAGTCGGTACACGACGGCCTGATCCGTCGTGCGTGAGTTTCGCACGATCTTGATGACGTCGCCGACCTCGGCGTCGTCGGGCAGCGCCTTGTCCGTGCGTTTGATTTTTGGCAAGTCTGTGCGATCGATGTCGTACTCGTCGAGCACGTCCTCGAGAACCGTTTCGTCGAGGATCGTGTGCTCTGGCACGAGTTCGTGTTGGCTTACGTCTACCATGTGTCGTTGGTCCGGCCTACCGGGAGAGAAGCGGCTGTCACGAGATACTACAGATGACTATCGGCGGCAGGCATTTAACCGTTGTGAAGTTACGCGCACGCGAGGCTGGCGCGGGCCGGCCGTCGGTGGCGATTCGTACTCGCCTGTACAGCGGATAGTAGAACGTGTGCAAGCCGACGATAAAACAGTTGTGGGTGGCCACCACACACCACCATTCCGCAGCCTCCCTCCTCACAGATCCGCTCGGTCGAATCGATACCAGCCCGCAACGAGTGGCACCACGATCCAGATGCCCAACACGAGAAGGGCCATCCACCACTCGACGAACCACGGAGCCTCGGCCGCCACGTACCGTTGCCCCCGAGTCGTGTCGAAGCCGAGTCGGAACAGCCGATTGAAGGCCTCAGCGGGCTGTAGAAGCGACAGGAGGAACGCCCAGTCGGGTAACGGAACCAGCGCCCCCTCTCGAAACCGGTAGACGAATTGGACGCCCGCCGTGACCAGCGTCCCCCAGAACGAGACCAACACGAGATAGGCACCGAACGCCCCGAGTGTCACTCGCCGTTCGTTCGCGGAACTCATCGAGAGGCCGATAGCGACCGCGAGAAATCCAAGGCCAAAGAGGGCCGTCAGGACCACGAGCCAGATGAACCCCAGAAGCTCCGATCCGGTCGGAGCGTACAATACGGCACCGACAGCTCCAACGAGGACCAGCGTCGCCAGCACCGGGACGAGCAACACGATCGCCCGCCCGACGAAGGTACCCAGGACGAGGTCGCGCCTGGAATGTGGAAACGAGAGCGAGAGGACGAGACTCCCACTGACTCGTTCGTGCAGGATCGATTTGTACCCGAGAAGGAGGGCGATCAGTGGGACCAGGAAGCCCAGAATGCTCACCACTGTGTTCACGAAATCGGTGAAATCGGTGAACAGGTGGCTCTCTGTCCAGAGATCGAGCCCGATCACGCTGGCAAAGATCAGGCCGAGAACCCCGACGACGAGCCAGATGGTCTTCGACCGACCCGCATCACGAACGTCTTTTGCCCCGACGGTTCGCCAGCTCATCAGAGATCACACTCCGAGAACCGCCAGAAGGCCAGGCCAAGCGGGCAGACGATCCAGAGACAAAAGAGGACGAGCGCGGTCCACTCGTTGAGGTACCAGGTTCCGGAGACGGACCCTGCAGGGTCGACGAATCCGGCGATCAGCCGCCCGTACACGGACCCTGGCTCCGCCGCGAAGAGAAACGCGACGATCCCCGGCAGTTCGCCATCGATGAACCCAAC
>LKND01000057.1 GCA_001564275.1 Natrialbaceae archaeon Tc-Br11_E2g14
GGATCAATTGCTGTATCACCTCAGCACCGTTGCACCCCGAAATCGGTGACGGTGGCGAGGGTGACCCGAGTAAAGCGGGGCCATCCAGCACCCCGCTATCGATCGGAGGGTTCTGTACGTGGACTACTGGCTCTATAGTACCAATTGAACCGATTTACACACCCTCACAGCGAGTCGGCTCAGAGCCGGTTTGTCACCGGTTCTGCGCCATGGTCTCGTGAGGGTGTGCAATGACGTTCAGTGGCAACTAAACGTCCGGGGATCTCACGTCACTGTCGCCACGAGGCTCCTCGAGTCCCCACACGGTGAGCGCGCTCGTCGGGAAGCGACGACAGTAACCCGTATCAGCCGTCGGCAAGGTCGAGCGCCGCGAGGAGGCGAGTGGTAACGACCTGTTCGACGATGTCGAGTAACTGCTCGTCGTCGGTCGTGTAATCCGCAAACAGACCGAGTGGGATTTCACCGCCGGCGACATCGTGGTGGCCACCAGCACTCCCGACGTCTTCGAACGTCTCTCTGAGCACGTTTCCGACGTGAATTCGTGGATCCGGTGACCGCGCACTGAGGTGAACGGCGTCGTGGACGATCCCGAAGACGATGACCGTTTCGACGCCTTCCAGCGTGGCGAGGTAATCGGCTGCCTGCGGGACCGCATCCCGTTCACTAGTCCGTCCGACGTGAGAGATGAGAACCGCCGCTTTTGTCGTTCGGTTGTTGATCGCAGTCGAGATCGCATCGAGGGTGGCCCCAGTGATCGACGGCGCCGACAGCTGTCGGAGCATATCGTGGTCCGCGTGATCGTGAAGATAGCCCGCGGCGTCGTATTCCTCGCGCGTGGCGCCGCGGAGGAAGTTGAGGGTCTCACGACGGATGGCAAACAGGAGTCCCGTCGCAAGCACGTCATCGGTGTCTATCTCGAGGGTGCGAACGTATTCCGTGAGAATCGTTGCCGCTGCGCCGATCGCTTCACGGTGATCGACAAACGTGGCGTCGATGTTCTCCGCCGGATGGTGGTCGATGACGATATCCACGGGCGTTCCCTCGGGGACGCTGTTGTTCGCGCCTGGAACTGAATGATCGACGAACGCGATGAAGGACTCCCCAGCCCGCTCCTGGAGCGTCGTGGGATCGAACGGTTTGAGGTCGATATCGAGTAGATTGACAAACGCTCGGTTCTGCTGATGGGAGATGTCACCGCTGTAGAGGATCTGCCGTTCGTCGATGCCGGCGCTGGCCGCAATTCGCCCCAACGCGAGCGCACTGGCGAGGCAGTCCGGATCGGGATTATTGTGACAGACGATGTTGAGCTCGCTGCCTCCCTCGAGAAACTCGTGGAGTCGCTGGGCCCTGCTCATCGTCTGTCATAGAACTCCCACGTACTTAGGCGTACGTCGCTGTTCTCAGCGATAGTTGGTCGCTTCCGGTTGGTTATTGCTCGCACTCGGTCCGCAACCACCGCTGGCAGACGACGGTGACCCGTATCAGCCGTCTGACCTCGAGTCGCCGGGTGCGCTCACGAGGTGACAGGCTGCCGGGTGCGTTCCCCCACCGAGGTCGGGGTTGGCCCGTTCACAGACGCTTCCGTAGCGCTCCTCGAGTCGTTCCGCCGCCGTGTCCCAGTTTTCCTCCGCCAACGGTGCAAGGGCCTCCGTCACGGCCTCGTCCTCGCGCGGTGGAAGCGTCGTCTCGAGGATCTGCGCTTTGACGTCGGCGACGAACGCATCGACATTTTCGACCACGAACTCGCCGTCGTCGTCGACGCGGCGATCCTCGTCACCAACGGTCTCGAGGCTGATTGCCCGTTGCTCGACGCGCTGGCGGAGGGTCATGATTGCCCGGTACTCGGACTGGTCGATCTCGAGGTCGTCAGGCGGGATGACCTCGGGACAGCGTGTCCGGAACCGACAGCCACTGGGTGGATCCCGTGGCGAGGGCACGTCACCCGAGATGGTCTCTCGCTCGCGATCTCGCTCGTCGGTCGAGGCTCTGGGCACGCTCTCGAGGAGCGCCTTCGTGTAGGGATGTTTCGGCTCGCCGAAGATCTCCTCGCTGGGGCCGATCTCGACGATCTCCCCGAGGTACATCACCGCGACGCGGTCACAGACGTGGCGGATCACCGAGAGGTCGTGACTGATCAGCAGGTACGTCAACCCGAAGTCGGCTTGCAGGTCGTCGAGCAGGTTGAGTACCTGTGCCTGTACCGAGACGTCGAGGGCGCTCGTGGGCTCGTCGAGGACGATGAACTCTGGCTCGAGGGCCAGCGCTCGCGCGATCCCGATCCGCTGGCGTTGCCCACCGGAGAACTCGTGGGGGTACCGATCGGCGTGTTCGGCGGCCAGACCGACGCGCTCGAGCAGGTCCCTGACTCGTTCACGCCGTTCGGCCTTCGAGCCCACCTCGTGTACGTCCAGTGGCTGCTGGACGATACGACCGATCGTCATCCGTGGGTCCAGACTCGAGAACGGGTCCTGAAAGACCACCTGGGCTTCCCGCCTGAACGCGGTGAGGTCCTTGCCCTCGAGGTCGTAGACGTTATTACCCTCGAATTCGACGGCACCGCCGGTCGGCTCCTGCAACCGAAGCAGGGTTTCGCCGGTGGTCGACTTCCCACAGCCCGATTCACCGACCAACCCCAGGGTTTCGCCCTCCCGAATGTCGAAACTGACGCCGTCGACGGCTCGGACGGCGATGGGGTCCTCACCGAGCAGGCGGTCGAGCAGGGAGTCGTTCTCCCAGAAGTACTTCTCGAGGCCATCGACCTTCACCAGGGGCTGGTGTACGTCACTCACTGGTGGTCACCCCCGTCCGTGGCGGTCGGTTCCTCGGGGGCTGTATCGGCTTCTGCGGGGGCCTCCGTCGCTCCGAAGTAATCGGTTGGGAGGGCTTTGGCCGCCGTGTACTCCGTTTCGGCGAGATAACAGCGCGTGGCGTGTTGGCCACGGTCGTTGACGGCCAACTCGGGTGGATGCTCGAGACACTCCTCCATGGCCTTGGGACAGCGATCGGCGAAGTAGCACCGATCGGGCATCTCGTGGTCGAGGAGGCTCGGCACGTTACCCTCGATCGGTTGCAGCCGCTCGGCCACCCCCTGGAGGTCCGGGATCGATCCAAGGAGGCCCTGCGTGTAGGGATGCACCGGATTGTCGAAAACGTCCCCGAGGGTGCCTCGCTCGACGATTTCGCCCGCGTACATGACGCCAACCCGGTCACACATTCGGGCGACGACGCCCAGATTGTGGGTGATCAGAAGGATCGTCATGCCCGTCTCCGTCTGCAACTCGGCGAGCAGGTCGAGCACCTGTGCCTGGATGGTGACGTCCAGTGCCGTCGTCGGCTCGTCGGCGATCAACACGTCAGGTTCACCAGCGAGCGCCTGGGCGATCATCGCCCGCTGGAGCATGCCGCCCGAGTACTCGTGTGGATACTCTTCGGCCCGTTCGGCCGGATCCGGAATGCCGACGAGCTCGAGTAACTCGATGGCGCGGTCGAGGCTCGGTTCGCTCACGTAGCGCTTCGAGGAAAGCACACCCCCGAGCAAGTAGTCCGTGAGACCGTAGTGCTGGGATTTTGCGTCGAGTGAGCGCGGATTCGATCTGGCTCGACGCTGCGCCTCGACGGCCTCGGCGATCTGTTCGCCGACGGTGATGGAGGGGTTGAAACTGCTCATCGGGTCCTGGAAGATCATCGAGAACCGGGAGCCGCGAAGCAACCCTCGCTGTTCGGGACTCATCGCTCGCAGATCGACGTAGTCGCCGTCAACCGCATCCGTTTCGACCAGTTCGTCAGCGATGTCGGGTGCGCGGAACCAGATCTCGCCGTCGGTAATCCGCCCTGGTCGCTCGATCAGATCGATTATTGACAGCGCCATCACCGACTTGCCGCTGCCCGATTCGCCGACGATGCCGAAGACCTCGCCGTCCTCGATGCGAACGTCGAGGTCCTCGACGGCGTTTACCTGTCCGTTGTCGGTGAAAAACCGCGTCTTGAGCCCGTCAATTCTGAGTATATCAGTCACGTTAGACACCTCCCTCCCCTTCGATGCTCGGATCGAGGGCGTCGCGAAGCCAGTCACCGAGTAAGTTGATGCTGATCACCGCGATCACGATGGCCATTCCCGGCATGAACGCGATCCACCAGTAGGTTGCGGCGGCACTTTGCCCCTGTTGGATGTCGTACCCCCAGGTCAACGTCGTCTCGGAGAAGCCGAGATACGAGAGCGCGCTCTCGAGCAGGATAATTGCCGCGACCTGGATCGTGGCGAGGACGATCACGGGAGTCAAACTGTTCGGCAACACGTGCTGGCGGATGATGGTTGCATTGCTCGCCCCAACGCTCTTTGCGGCCTTGACGTACTCCTCCTGTCTGATCGCCATCGCCTCACCCCGGGCGACACGCGCGAACCAGACCCAGTTCACCAGCGCCACGACGAGGGTGACGGTCACCGGGAAGGTGATACTCGCAGGCATCGCGGCGACGTGTTCGCCCCGTGGGACGAACGAACCCAGCGTGTCGTGTCTCGCTGCCAGGACGAATGGATCAGGTATCTGCTGTGTGTGGAAGTCTGTATCCCGGAAGACGCCGACGAGAGCGATCGCCAGCACCAGTGACGGGAACGCCAGCATCATATCGGCACCACGCATCAGCGAATCGTCGATCCGGTCCCCGAAGTACCCTGCGGTGAGTCCGTAGGGGACACCGATTGCCGTCGCCAACAGCGCCCCGAGGACGCCGACAAGGACGGATACTCGCGCCCCATACATCAACCGGGAGAGGATGTCCTGTCCGAGTGTGTTTGTCCCAAGGATGAAACTGTGGTCGGGCTCAATCGTGGTTTCGACCGTCTGCATCTCCCCGTCGACGAGCCGCGTCTCACTCGTCTCGTATCCCATGCCGATCGGTGGGAGGTCGGTCTTGTCGACCTCGGGGTCGTCCGACACGCGCGTTTCCGTCGGGTGATGGGGAGCGAGAAACGGGGCGAACATCGCGACGATCAAGATGAGCAAAATCAGGACCAGGCCGATCTTGGCCATCAAACTCGTACGAAGTTCCGAGCGCAGGCTCTGTTTGAGACGCTTCGAGATCATTCGGTGACCACCTTTGGGTTGAGCTTCGCGTACATGGCGTCGACGATGATATTGATGACGACGAACCCGACCCCGATGACGATCAGGATGCCCTGGATGAGCACCCAGTCACGGTAGGCGATCTGCTGGATGAGGAAGCTGCCGATTCCCGGCCAGGAAAACACCTCCTCGGTGATCACGGCCCCACCGATCAGCGTTCCCAGTTGGAGCCCCAGCACAGTGATGATCGGGATGAGCGTGTTTCGCAGGACGTGTTTGTAAAGCACGAGCGTCTCGGGGAGTCCCTTGGCACGGGTGGCCTCGACGTACGTCTTCCCGAGTTCCTCGAGCATGCCACTGCGCGTAAGCCGGGTCAACAGCGCGGTGAAGTACGTCCCGAGGGTGATTGCTGGCAGGAAGATGTGGATCGCCCAGTTGCCGAACCCACGGGGGTTGGCCTCGAGAAAGAGCATCACCGTTGCCTCCCAGAACGACACGTCACGACCGCCGGTCGGGATTGGGCCGACGACGACCGCGACGAGGATGATGAGCATGATCCCGAGCCAGAAGTTCGGCGTCGAGATACCGAGGAGCGAAAACATCGTGGCCGCATAATCGGACTTCTGGTGACGTCGACGGGCGCTGATGACGCCAAGCGGGATGGCGATGATCATCGAGATGATCGTCGCCGCGAGCGCCAACTCGAGAGTCGCCGGGAGTCTGGCGAGAATCATTATCGACGCCGATCGACCCGTTCGCATCGATGTGCCGAGGTCGAGCATCAAGAGGTCGGTGATGTAATCGGCATACTGAATGTGGATGGGGTCGTTCAGCCCGAGGTTTTCCGCCATCCGTTCGCGGACTTCGGGCCCTGCGTCGGGTGGCGTCAATGCACTGACTGGATCACCCGGTGTGAGAAACCGCAGGAAAAACGTGATCGTCACCACACCCCAGATGACGATCACCCCCTGTATTGTTCGTTTGATGAGGAACTTCCCGAGACCCATTGGTAGTGATTTTCTGAACGCAGGAGCCAATTAAAAGAACTATGGTTTTTGTCGCCCTGTCAGTGGCCGAAGGAAGGCCACTAGCACCGATTACTCCGCCGCGAAGATCTCCTTGAGGAGAATGTCTTCGTCGTTTCGTGCTTCCCAGGCGATGTCCTCGCTGGCGCCGTAGATGCTGTATTGCTGGTTCAGGAACACCCAGGCCGCCTCGTCGTGTGCCAGTTCGTTGGCCTGCATGAGGAGGTCCTCACGGGCGTCCTCGTCTGGTTCGTCCGCAGCTTGGGTCAGCAGGTCCTCCATCTCTTCGCTCTCGAAGTGCCAGAACGGCCCCTCCATGAACCACGGGTTCATTGCGTACGCCCCGTCGAACGTCGGGTTGCCCCACCCGATCAGGAAGATGTCGGGTGAGTCCTCCATCGTCCCGGTGTCGGTGACGTCGAACAGCTCCTGGGTCTCCCACTCGTCGTGGCTCGCGCTGACGTTGTCGAGGGAGTCGATATCGCTCGCACACTGTGCGGCGATGTCCGTGTCGGCGAGATACCGACCGGTGGGCGTGACGATAGTGATCTCCTCGTCTTCGTACCCACTCTCGGCGACCAGGCTCTCGGCCTCCTCCGGGTCGTGCGGATAGGGGTCGACGTCAGGATTGTACCCGAACATGCCCTCGAGCGTCGGCTGGCTGGTCGGTTCGCCGAAGCCGTTGAGCAGACTTTCGATGATCGAATCGACGTCGACCGCGTAGTTCATCGCCTGCCGGAACTCGTGGCTGTCGAATGGCCCGTCGTTGTTGGGCATGACGAGGAACAGACACCGAATGCTGGGTTCGCCTTCGATGCGCACGTCGTCGTCGCCCTGGATCTCGCTAATTTGCTCGACGGCCACGTCGGTGATGATGTCGCTGTCACCGCCCTGGAGACTGGCCACGCGGGCCCCGTCGTCACCGGTCCCGTCGAACCGGGCCTCGACGACGGCGGGTTCGTCGCCCCAGTAGTCGTCGAACCGTTCGTAATCGACGTGGCTCCCCTCCTCGAAGTCGACGAGCTCGTACGGCCCGGTGCCGTTGATCTCGGTCGCGAGTTCGTCGTCGTCGCGCTCCTCGACCCACGACTCCTGCTGGATGCGACCGAACGCGCTCAGGTTCCGGAAGATCGCGGGTTCGGCACTTTCGAGGGTGATCTCGACCGTCGTGTCGTCGACGGCTTCCGCCTCGTCGATGGCACCGATGACCCCAGCCTGCTGGCTCTGGTCGGGATCGTTGGTTCGGTTGATGCTGAACGCGGCGTCCTCGGCGGTCATGTCCTCGCCGTTGTGGAAGACGACGTCGTCGCGAAGTTCGAGTTCGACCACCAGGTCGTCCGTGCGCTCGAACTCCGTGGCCACCAACGAGATGAGTTCGCCGTCGCGGTCCCGGTAAACGAGTGGCTCGTAGGCTTGATCGAGGATGTTCCACGTTGGAGTGTCGTTGTGGTCGATCGGATCGAGCGTGTCGGTCACCGACCCCTGCGTGACAGTGACCTCGTCGATATCGACGTCTTCGTCCGCTGCTGGAGTGCCGTCTTCGTCGTCGTCGGTTGCTGGAGTGTCGTCTTCGTCGTCGTCCTCACCGAGGCACCCGGCGACGACGGCGGTTGCGGTCGCTGCACCTGCGAATTTGAGAAACGATCTGCGAGTTTCGTCCGTACCGGCTTCCCGTACCATACCGGTCCTAATGTCGATTAGTTATAAATATGTGTGGGATATTGCTCCATCATTTCTCCCTACAGTGGGGGTGTACAGAAGTCCCTCCGAGCGCTCTATGGTAGCCACTGGACGTCATTGCACACACTCACGACACCATGGCTCAGAACCGGTCACAAACCGGTTCTGAGCCGACTCACTGTGAGGGTGTGTAAATCGGTTCAAATGGTACTATAGGTGCCCCTGAGGGAAAATCGGTGTCCTCAGGTACCGAGGAGCACGCCACGTGGCCGGCGGTGGGTGGTCTCGTAGAACACCACTCTGTGAGGAGGGAGGAACCCACGGTGTCCTTTTCAGTGTCTTCGATCGATGCGTTCAATTCGATCGAGCGTCTGCATCCACCAGTGAGTGAGTTAACCGTCGACGTGAAGGGGGCGACGACGCATCGTCTCGACATCGAGGGCCTGTCGACGACTGGCTCTGTGGAGCCAACGTACGCCGACGTCCTTCGGGAACTCGAGTTGAGTCCCCACGAGGTGACGGTGCTCGTCGGTGGACGGCCGGTGCCCGAAGACCAGCCGGTCGACACGGACCACCTGACGGTCCTGCGGCTCATCAAGGGTGGGTGACCAGCGGTCCAGCGGTCGAACCGATCAGAGCAAGTACGTCTCGTGATCGCTGCCCAGGTCCTCGAAGTCGTCGGTGGCCTCGATCAACTCCTCGGCGGTCGACGCCTCGAACGCCATCACCTCGACCTTGACACCCTCGTGGCGAAGATGTGAACAGAGCCGCGAGAAGTCCCCATCGCCCGTACACAGCACGATGCTGTCGACGTGATTCGCCAGGGTGACCGCGTCGAGACTCATCCCGACGTCCCAGTCGGCCTTTTTCGATCCGTCCGCGAACGTCTTGATGTCCTTGATTTTCGTCTCGAAGCCGATGTCGGTCAGGGCCTCGAAGAAGCTCTCCTCCTCGGGGGAATCGGCACGAATAACGTACGCGATCGCGCGTGACAGCTGTCGTCCCTGGACGGCTCCCTCGAGGAGCTCCGAGTAGTCGATGTTTCGGCTATAGATGCTCTGTGCCGTGTGATACAGGTTCTGCGCGTCGACGAGAACCGCGACCCGCTGTCCAGGATGAACGTCTGTCATGCCAGACGCTCCGCGGGCCAGGGTCAAAACCGCTTCCTTTGGCAACAAAACCGACGTCGCGGACCCCTGAGTGGTGTGATCACCGCGACGAGCGATCGCTGTGAGCAGCGACCGCTGGAAACAAACGGCCTGTCCGCTCAGTTGCGAAGCTTCGCGATGCGCTTTTCCGTTGGTGGGTGCGTCGAGACCAGTCGCTGAAGCAGACCCCGGTCGCTGTTGAAGATACAGAGCGCGCTGACGCTGTCGTCGATGTTGGACTCTCGGCCCTCGGAGCCTCGCGAGATCTTCTCGAGGGCACGTGCGAGCGGGTCGCCAGTGCCGATGGCCTCGCGGGCGTCGTCGTCGGCCACGTACTCGCGGTAGCGGCTGATCGCCAGCACGAACAGCATGACGAGGAAGTTCGCGGCGATGGAGGCGACGTAGGCGAGGATGAAGCTCCCGATGTTGTTCTCGCCCATCCCGCGGACGACGAAGAACACGGCGTAACTGACGATCATCCCGATCGACTGACCGATCACCATCGTGATGACGTCCCGGTTGTTGATGTGGGCCAGTTCGTGGGCGATGACGCCCTCGAGTTCGTCGCGCTCGAGCAACTGGATCAGTTCCGTCGAGACGACGACGACCCCTGCACCCTTGCGTCCGGTCGCGAAGGCGTTGGGGACGCCCATGTCGGCGACCATGAGACGAGGCTTCTTCTCGAGGCCCATGTTCCGACAGAGCTTCTCAGTCATGTGGTGGATCTGCTGATATTGCCCGGTTTCGGGCATGTCCTCGGCGTTAACGCTCCTGAGGGCCATCCACTTTCCGAGTTTGTACTGGACCGCTGGCACGACGATGAGCCCGAGTGCCAGCACGATCCAGAGATTGATGCCGAAGGCTGCATGGAAGAACAGGGCGGCGATCAGGTAGAACCCGAACAGGATCGTCCCGACCACGGCCATGCGAACTTTCAGTCCGAAATCGTTCATACGCACTCAGGTAGACAATTCAGACTCTTAAACGTCGCGGGACAGTGTGCTGTTTCGAAACGGTTTCGTCGGCGTCACATGGGCCACGGTATCATGTCTGTAACTCCCTTTGCGATGTCAAAACCACTAAGTTCCTCGCCACCGCTCTCTCTCGTATGCACCGCGTCTCGCTCGAGGGATCCACACCCCTGACGAGCGACGCGGCCCCTGTTTTCACCGCGAAATCGAAAAAACGGGCCTGAGAGCGCTCGAGGCGAGGCTGGCGACCTCGTTTCGGGCGCGGCTCCGACTCAGCCGGTGCCTGAAGACGATAATCTCGGCCCGTGGTCAGCACCCACCTGGGGGAACTGCCACTGGCTCGACGGATTCGCTCGTCCTCGCGCTGCGGCACCGTGCCCGCGTCTCGACTACGTCACCCGACCAGCAATCACGACTCTCACCCGACACGAACCAATGACAGACTCAACGCACACCGATACCGACACAGGAATCGACTTCACCGGCGTCTTCCCGGCGATGTGCACGCCCTTCGACGCCGACGAACGCATCGACTTCGAGACACTCCGAACGGACGCAAAGCGACTCGAGTCCGCGGGCGTCGACGGCCTCGTCCCCGTCGGCTCCACAGGGGAGTCGGCCACCCTGACCCACGATGAGCACGTCCGCGTCGTCGAGGCGGTCATCGACGCCGTCGACGACGTCCCCGTCATCGCGGGCACGGGCTCGAACAACACCCGCGAGGCCCTCGAACTGTCCGAGCGGGCTGCCGACGCGGGGGCCGACGCCATCCTCCTCATTTCGCCGTACTACAACAAGCCCGAGCAGCAGGGGCTCCTCGAACACTATCGAACCCTGGCCGACGCCGTCGACGTCCCACAGATCGTCTACAACGTCCCCTCACGGACGGGTCAGACCATCGAACCCGACACCGTCGTCGACCTCGCCTCGCACCCGAACATTGCGGGGTACAAGGCAGCCGAGGGCGACCTGGGCGCGATCGGCGAGATCGTCGAGCGGACCCGCGAGGATGACTTCTCGATTCTCTCGGGCGACGATCCGCTCACGCTCCCGATGCTCTCGATCGGTGCCCACGGAGCAATCAGTGTCGTCGCGAACGTCGAACCCGAGCGAACAGTCGCGATGGTCGGGGCCGCCCTCGAGGGCGATTACGAACGCGCCCGACGGATCCACCACGAACTCGGCCCGCTCGTGCGAGACCTGTTCGTCGAGACGAATCCCATTCCGGTGAAGGAGGCGATGGCGATCAGGGGATACGGCCCTGCGCGCCTCCGACCACCGCTCACTCGACTGCGGGAGGCCAACCGCGAGCAACTCGAGGCAACCCTCGAGGGCTTAGAACGGGCGCCCGTCGCCCGTCGTGGGGGTGACCGATGACGGCAAGGATCGGGATTACCGGCGCAACCGGCCGCATGGGCCGGGAGGTCTGTCGACTCGTCGAAGACCGCCCCGACTGTCGGACCGCCTTCGCGATCAACCGCGATCCCCCCACGGAGCGGATCGGCGACGTCGAAATCGAATCGGCCCTGGAGGTTCGCCCCTTACTCGAGGAACGGGAACCAACGGCAGTCGTCGACTTCACCGGCCCTGAATCCACCCTCGAGTACGCCACTGCCTGTTCCAGTGCCGGGATCCCCTTCGTCACCGGCACGACCGGGTTTTCCGACAGCCAGCGGGCCCAACTCGAAGCCGTCGGCGAGGAGATTCCGCTGTTGCACGCGCCGAACTTCGCTCGCGGCGTTCAGACGCTCGTCGACGTCATCGGCGACGCCGTCCGCGGGTTGCCAGGGTACGACGTGGAGGTCGTCGAGACCCACCACAACGGCAAGCGCGACGCCCCTAGCGGGACGGCCGAGCGACTCCTCGAGGCGATCGAGTCCGCGGGCGAGTTCGGCGAGCGCGTTCACGGCCGGGCGGGCGACCAGCCCCGGCAGGCCGGTGAGATCGGCGTCCACGCTCTTCGAGCGGGGAACGTCACGGGTGAACACGAGGTCGTCATCGCTGGCAACCACGAGGAGCTTCGGCTCACCCATCGCGCCGAGGACCGCGGCGTCTTCGCCGCGGGGGCCGTCGATGCGGCGGTCTGGCTCGCCGGTCGGGATCCCGGTGTCTACGACTTCTCGTCGGTGATCGGCGAATGATGGCGACCGTTCCAATGCAGGCCCGACGATTCACGATTCCAGCCCCGGCATGGGGTTCGTGCAGCCGAGCCGGCGGACGGCGGCCAGTTGTGCCCCGACCCCAAGCAACTACCCCCGCGAGGCCCCTACCCTGTGGACAATGACTGCAACACTCGAGGCCGACGTCACCGATCTCTGGAATCGCTACCAGGCGGGCCAGGTGAGCGCCGACACGATCGACGAGGCCGACTTCGCCACGCTCGAGGCGTTCCTCGACGCCCTCGAGGCCGGTGAGGTTCGGGCCGCCGAACCCCAGCAGGGGGGCTGGGAGGCTAACGCGTGGGTCAAACAGGGCATCCTCTGTAACTTCGGCCTGCGCGAGATCCACGCCCGGGAGTACGGCGACGTCACGTACAACGACGTCTTACCACTGGCGGACGCGAGCCAGTTCCGCGAGCGTGGGTCCCGGAACACGCCCGACGGAACGGTCGTCCGCCGCGGAGCGCACGTCGGTTCGAACTGCATCCTGATGAGCCCGGCGTTCGTCAATATCGGCGCGTTCGTCGGTGACGGCACGCTCGTCGACTCCTGTGACACCGTTGGCTCCTGCGCCCAGATCGGCGATAACGTCAAACTCGGGGCGAACACCCTGATCGGCGGCGTCCTCGAACCAGTCGAGAGCACGCCAGTCGTCGTCGAGGACGGCGTCTCGCTGGGTGCCGGCTGCCGGGTGACCTCCGGGTTCATCGTGGGCGAGCACTGCGTCGTCGGGGAAAACACGCTCCTCACGCCCCGGATTCCGGTCTACGATCTCGTCGACGAGGAGGTCCTGTACGGCGAACTGCCACCCAAGCGGCGGGCGTTCACACGCTTCGTCGAGTCCTCGATCGGCGACCACGACCTGTTCGAGGGTGGTGCCTACAAGCCAGCGGTCGTCGCGACGGCGCTCGAGGATCGCACCCTCGAGCGATCCGAACGCGAGGAGGTACTCAGGGAGCAATGACCGTCGACCAATCGGGTGACAACGCCCCAACTACCCCGGCCGTCCGGCGACTCGACGAGTGGGGGGCCGAGGGATTGACGTCGCTTGCCGAGGCCTACGACACCCCACTGTACGTCCTCGACCCCGAACGGGTCCGGGAGAACTACGCTCGCCTCGCAGCGGCGTTCCCCGACGCGGAGATCCTCTATGCGGCGAAGGCAAACGCCCTCGGGACCGTCCTCGAGACGCTGCTCGAGGCCGGAGCCGGCATCGAGTGTGCCTCGGCGGGCGAACTGGTTCGGGCCCTCGAGGCCGGCGCGGGGGGCCACCAGGTCCATTATACGGCGGTCAACCCCCCGAGCAGGGATCTGGATATCGCCGTCGAGGCGGCGGCCGATCATCCCGGGCTGACGATCACGGTGGGAGCTGCGGACACCATCGATCGACTGGCCGACCGGGGCTACGACGGTCGCCTCTGTCTCCGGGTGAATCCCGGCATCGGGGCCGGCCACCACGAGAAGGTCCGCACCGGCGCGGACGCGAAGTTCGGCGTCCCGGCCGACAGGGCCCTCGAGACGGCGCTGGACGCTGCCGACCGCGGCTTCGACGTGGTCGGGATCCACGCCCACGTCGGCTCGGGAGTCTCCGGCGACGCACTCGAGGCGCACCGGGGGTTCGTCGGTCGAATGGGAGACCTGGCACGCTCCATCGATTCGGCCCTTATTGGCCGTGCTGGTGATGACCCGACACGTCGGGGTAGCGAGGGCCTCGAGTTCGTCGACGTCGGCGGCGGCTTCGGGGTTCCCTATCGCGAGGACGAGGCACCACTCGACCTCGAGGCGGTCGCATCGGCCACGCGCGAGGCCCTCGGAGCGGTCGACGCTCGGCTCACGGTCGAGCCGGGTCGATACCTCGTGGCAGACGCTGGCGTCCTCTTGACGCGGGTGAACACGGTCAAGCCGGCACCGGAAACGACCGTCGTGGGGGTCGATGCCGGCATGACGACGCTCGCCCGGCCGGCGATGTATGGCTCGTATCATCCGATACGGAACCTGACGGCGTCGGCGGACTCGGTCAGTGACTCGAGCGAATCGGGGGAAAGTCGACTTTCACTAGAGCAAACCGTCACCGGCCCCATCTGTGAAAGTTCGGACGTGTTCTGTACCGACCGCTCTCTCCCCAAGTCACGACGGGGGGATCTGCTGGTCATCGGTAACGCGGGCGCCTACGGCTACGAGATGGCGAGCACCTACAACTCACGGCCTCGTCCGGCCTCGGTCGTCCTCGAGCCCGACGGCTTGGCGCGGCTGTCCCGGCGACGGGAGACGATCGATGACGTGGTCGCCCTCGAACGAGCGGCCGTACACGAGGGGGACCCAAGCACAGCAACCAGCGACCTGGAGGAGGTGAATCAGCGATGAGTGCGTTCGCCGAGATCCCTTTCGAGAAGTACCACGGGACGGGCAACGACTTCCTGGTCATCGACGCCGAGACGTACGTCCCTGATCGGCGCGGCCTCGCCCAGCGCGAGTGCGACCGCGAAACTGGCGTCGGCGCCGACGGCATCCTGTTTCTCGCGCTCGAGCCCGGGTACACCCCCCCGCGAGTCGTGATGACGCTCGTCCAGCCCGATGGCAGCACCGCACCGATGTGTGGCAACGGTGCACGGTGTGCCGGCCGGTGGGCGATGGCACAAACCGATAGCGACGAGGTGATGATCGACACCCAGGCCGGCACTCGCCACGCCCGTCGCGTGGGCGATCGCATCGCCGTCGAGATGGGCGAGTCGACGATCGAGCCCCACGGGATCCCGGCGACGTCGACCGACCCGATCCTCGAGCAGGGGATTGGGGGTCTCGAGGTGTCGGTCGTCAACACTGGGGTTCCACACGCGGTGGCCTTCGTTGACGACGTCGACGCGATCGACCTCGAGACCGTTGGGCCGCCAGTTCGCCACGCCGATGTCTTCCCGCTTGGGACGAACGTGACCCTCGCCGCTCGGGATGGCGATGGGTTCCGCCAGCGCACCTTCGAGCGCGGCGTCGAGGGTGAAACCGACGCCTGTGGCACCGGTGCAGTCGCCATCGCGGACCTCGCCCGCCGACTCGGTCACGTCCCGTCCACTGCCGGCACCGATGGAACCTCGATATCGGTGACGCCCCCTGGCGGTGACCTCGAGGTTGCCTTCGAGAACGGTGTCGCGACGCTCATCGGCCCCGTTTCCTTCGAGTTCGAGGGGAACGTCGAGAGCACCCACTTCTCGAGTTTCGATCCATGAGTGGTCGGCCACTCGACGAGGGGGCGCAACTGTCCGTGGAATCGAGGGCCGAGCCATGACCGACGCGTTCGACCCGATCGCCTTCCTCGAGGCGGCCGTCGCGACGCCATCACATCCCGGGGCTGGCGTCGCGGCGATGCGCGCGCTCCTGGTCGAGACGCTCGACGCCCACGACGCCGAGCCGTGGGTGGACGACGCCGGCAACATCCTGGCGACGCGTTCGTTCACGGCGGGGACGGCCGATCCGTCCCGACCCACCGATTTCGGGACCTCGCGGGCGGCTGGGGGGCCTCACTATGTACTCAACACCCACATCGACACTGTCTCCCCGCACGTTCCCCTCGAGGTCGACCGCGAGGCTGGCGTGATCCGCGGGCGAGGGGCGTGCGACGCGAAGGGACAGGTTGTAACCCTACTGGCGGCGTTTTTGCAAGCCGATCTCCAGGGTGGCCGACTCACCCTCGCGATCACGCCGGACGAGGAGATCCTGTCTACGGGGGCGTACGCCCTGGTCGACGACGAAGGCTCGCCGATCCGTCACGCCGATGGCGTCATCGTCGGTGAACCGACAGGGCTCGACGTCTGTACGGCCGCGAAGGGGCGGTTCGAGGGAACGATCGAACTGACGGGCGCTAATGCCCATGCGGCCGAACCCCACTCCGGCACGAACGCGGTGGCCGCGCTGGGAGCGGCCCTCAGAGCCCTCGAGACCTTCGATGAGCGACCTGGCGCTCCACCCCCACACCCGGACCTCGGTGGGCCGACGCTGACACCGACGGTCGTCGACGGTGGCGAGGCAACGAACCAGGTGCCGGATCGGGCGCGACTGACCGTCGACCGACGGAGCGTTCCCCCGGAAACCACGGCGGCCTTCGACGCCGCGCTTACGTCCCATCTTCGCGACGCCGTCCCCGACGACGTTGACGTCACGTTCGAGTTTACCGACCGCCCAACGCCGTTTCTCGAGGCCTGGGCAACCGACGCTGACGCGCCGATCGTTGGCGCGCTCGCGGCTGCCGCCGGTAGCACTGTCAGGCCGTTTACCGCGGCGACCGAGGCCAGTTACTTCGCCGCCCACGCACCGACGGTCGTCTTCGGGCCGGGCGACCTGGCAGACGACCGCGGTGCCGTCGCCCACTCCCCGCGCGAATACGTCCGGGTCGCGGACGTCCAGGCCGCAATCGCTGCCACGACGGGTGCACTCGAGCGCCTTGAGACCAGTTATCATAACAACTGAAACGATGGACACACCCTCACCAGGAGTCGGTTCGGATCCGGTTTTCAGCCGTGCGATCGTGAGGATGGATGCAACGACTTCAGTGGCTATTATAGCTGAAACCGACAGTCCGGACGGCTAATAGAGACGAGAGGGACGATACGCTCGGAACGAGGGGGAACTATATGTGTGTCTGTGTGGTAGGGACCCTCATGGTGGGTGAGCATTCACTAGTCGAGGACGACCACGCACTCGACCTCGACACCATCGAGGCTCGAGAGGCAGGGATCCCGGGGCCGGCAGTGTTCGACGTGTTGGCCAGCGCCCACGCTCGGTACGTCCTGTATTACCTCGCGGTGGAGTCGACGGCGTCGCTCGAAGAACTGGCGTCGGTGGTAGCGGGACTCGAGGCGATGCTGAGTGACTCTCTCGCTTCCGTCGAGGACCATCGGCGGGCGAAAATGAACCTGGTGCACGCAGTGTTGCCGAAACTCGAGGAACTGGGGTGTCTCGAATTCGACCGCGACGAGGACGTAATAATCCGTCTCGAGATTCCAGCTATGGTACGGGAAGTGCTGGGACTCGATGCCGACCTGTCGGTAGACGACGCCTCCGGCTCTTCCGAGGGTAGCTGAGGCCATGGAGTCGCTGGCCGACGCCCTCGCGGCCATCGAGCGGCGTCGACAGACCCTCGAGGTGTTCTCGAGTGACGACACGATTCACCGGGAACTGGCTACACAGTTCGACACGCGGAACGTCGCTGTCGTGAAGCGACCGCTCCCTCGAACCCGCGAGGCGGGGTTTGTCGTCATCCGCGATGCGATGGGTGCGTTCGCTGGTGCCCTCGGCATCGACCATCTCCAGGCGCTTCTCTCGCCGGAGGTTATCCCGCCGTGGCAACTCGACGGCGAGCCCAACGACATGACCGCCACGTTTGACTTCCTCGCTAACACCGTCTTCACTGCCTCGAACCGGCGGCAGTTGCTCGCAGTGAGTCGGGAAATCGAAGAGCGGGCCTGGCGGACCAATCACGGTCACCTTTACGTCGGGTTTCAGCGTCCGGAAGCCGTCGCCGCGAACCGAGCGACGTACCGCCGGTTCGCCCGCGAGCGCTCTGTGTCGATCCGGCTGTTCTTTCACGGTGACGCTGCGGCAGCCCCCTCGTTTCCTGCCTCCGTTGATTGCTGGCTGGGACCCGGCCGAGCTCACGAACTCGTGGATCACTGGTTCGTCCTCTTCGACGGCGGTGGGGAGCCCTCGGCTGCCTGTGGCCTCCTCGCCGCGGAACGCGAGCCCGGTCAGTACGCGGGATTCTGGACCAACGAATTCGACCGGGTTGACCCGTTGCTCTCGTATCTCGAGTCGACATATCCACGCAGTTGCGCATGAGTGGTTTTTGTGGACACCCGAAGGCCCGGGCCGACGCTCGAGTGACCGTTCGGGCCGAGACTCGCTGCGGCCGCGGTGGAGAGACGACGGTGGCCCTGTGCCGCTGGATGAGGCAATACGCCGCACATACCGGGTGCGGCGGTCTTACCGAATCGTTCTCGACTCGCCGCCGTCGTCGAGATCGTCCAACAACAGTACCTCCTCTTGTTCGTCCTCGAGGCGATCGCGCAGGTCCGTGACGTAACTCTTGTGCTCCTCGAGTTGCTCACGAAGGTGTTCGGTCTCGAGTTCGAGTCGTTCGTGCTCGCGAACGAAGCTCTTCGGTACCTCGACGGTTGGCGGGAACGCCGGCTCGTCGCTCCCCGCCTCGAGTTCACCCTCCGGAACGACCGCGACCTGCCCGTCGTGGTCGACCAGCATGTCGACGTAATCCCGGAAGACGGCGGACAACGAGATATCGCGCCCCTCGGCGATCTCTTGGAGCGCCTCGAACGCGTCCTCGTTCACGCGGAACGAGATGGTCTTGTTCTTGTTGCCCATGCTGTCGTCTACGTATTGGTGATTCCGACTACTTAATCGTTAGTCAGACACTCGAAATTGGCCACCACCCGACGTCGACGACGATGATCGCCGGCGCTCGAGTCTCGACCACGGCAAAAGGGGAATGGAACGCACGTGACGCACAGGGGGTTTCGTCGCCTCCTCACCTCGGCAAGACCGAGCTGTCGACCGGTGATCGGTGATCGGTGATTGGCCACTGATCCGTTGCGGTGATCGCCGGAAAGGGGACGACTGCACCCTCTCTCAGGCCGTGGCCTCGAGTTCCTCGAGACTCTCGAGGGCCTGAATGACGTCACGCCGGTAGTTCTCGACCGGGAGTTCGTAGCGCTCGCGGGCCATCTGGGCGTACTCGTTGGTGGGTACCGTCGACCCGCTCTCGGGGGCCTCCTGTTCGGCCTCCCACTCGCGAAACGCCTCGATGCGATCGAGCGTTCGCTCGGCGCACTCGAGGACCCAGCGGTCGCGGGTGGCCTCGTCGACGACGGCGATGGACTCGGGCCGGACGGAGACGTTGACGGTCCCGTCGTCGGTCTCGTAGGTCCGGGGCTTGCCCACGATGGCGACGTAGGCTGGTGGCTCCGTGTCCCGGAGGACGGCCGCCGCCTCGGGCTGATACTGGCCGGCGTAGACGAAGAACGTCCCCGTGGGATCGACCACACGGCCACGCCAGTACTCGCTGTCCTCGCCGACGTCCTCGGTTTCGGTGAGGGTACCGACGAAAAACACGCGGTTGGCGCGGTCGCCGGTCGGCAGGAGGGCGTAGTTCGGGGCGCGCTCGTCATCGGATTCCTTGAACGCGTACGTCGAGTCGTTGAATTCGGATGCGAAGACGCGGCGGGCGACTTCGCGGGTGAGTTGGGTCTGGGACATGTTACATCGACCTCGCTTTGATCAGCAACTGTTCACCATCCACCGGTCCGTCGAGTTCCGTGACGTCGTCGGCCAGCACGTATCGGCCGAAGGTCGGGCCCTCGATACGGTAGTAGGTGCCGACGATCTGTTCACGGATCTCGTCGGCCACCACGGTCGTATCGAGTGCGTCCATCGCCATGTCCTTTGCCTCCTCGAGGCCGATGCCGGTCAGGGCCTCGGTGGCCTCGGCGTCGAAGATGACCTCGTGAGCATCGAGACCGTCGTCGACGACCCCCTTGATGCGGAGGTCGAACTCGCCCTCGACTTCGCCGTGGTCGGGACAGCGGCCGTTCTGGAGGACGTAGGTGCAGCCCTCCTCCGGGCAGCGCTTGATGAGGCCGCTCCCGCTTTGCATGTCCACGAGCGCGCCCTCGATCTCGCTGGTGTCGTCGCCGACCTCGATGTCGTCGTCGAGTTCCTCGATCACCGTCGTCGAGTTGAGTTTGACCGAGTACCGACCCTGGTACTCGTCGGTGACGACGTTCCGGAGTTCGTAGACGCCACCCTCGTCGAGGCTCGGGAGGTCGGATTTCGCCCACTTGGTGAACTTGATCGTTCCCGTTGGGTCGCCCAGCAGGCCCACCTGCGCGACGGAGTCGCTGCGTGGCTCCCAGAGTTCGATGACCTTCGCGGTGAGGTCGATCCACTGCTCTGGCTCGTCTACCTCCTCAATCTTCGCCTGCTCGCTCGAGCCACTCGAGATGTCCTCGCGCTCGAGGCCGGCCTCGTCGAGGTAGTGGGTGGTCACGGAGCGTCTGGCCTCGTCCACCGGGACTTTGTACTCCTCGACCAGGGTGTGCAGGCGATCCTGTACGTCGTCGACGGTCGCGTCGACGTGGTCTGAAAACTGCGCGTGTATGTCTTCTGCGTGTTGGCGTAGGTCGCTCATCGGATCACGCCTCCTCTTGTGTATCCATGGGAGGCATACCACTGTTCGCGCCCAATAGTATTTAAACTGCCGGCACCGTGGTGAAAGTGAACGTCAGCCGTCAGTCGTCAGTCGTCGTATCGATGCCCAGTGCGGCGTTCAGGCCACAGAAGCAGGTGACGGCGTTGATCGCGAGCGCAATCGTGCCGACTGCTGTGGCGGCGGCGACTGGCCGATTTCCCCCTCGCAGCGCGAGCAGGGTCACGATTCCGAGCGTGACGGCGAGTGCTGCCCGAGCGATGCGATCACGCCCACCGACGTTCGTCGCGTTCATAGCTCTCGATTCGTCACGAACGCACTTGAACGACCTGCCAAACGCCACCCTGGGGACGGAACCGTCGGTCGGCCTCGAGGACGCGCAGTTGGGGACAGCCGACCGGAAATCCAAACCCCAAAGTAGGCCCGCCGAGTTCCACTCGCCAACACCTATGCACGTGCTGGTCACCGGCGGGGCCGGATTCATCGGCGGTCATCTCGCGGAAGCGTTCACAGCCGACGGCCACGACGTCACCGTCCTCGACAACCTCGAGCCGTTCTACGATGTTGGGATCAAACGCCACACCATCGACACCTGTCGCGAGGTGGCGAGTCAGGGCGATGGTCACTACACGTTCGTCGAGGGGGACGTTCGCGACGACGAGCAGGTCGTCGAACTCGTCGACGAGGCCGACGTCGTCTACCACCAGGCGGCCCAGGCCGGGGTGCGCACGAGCGTCGAGGACCCCAAAAAACCGAACTCGATCAACGTCACCGGGACGATGAACGTCCTCGAGGCCGCCAGACACACCGACCTCGAGCGAGTCGTACTCGCCAGCTCGTCGTCTGTCTACGGCGTCCCCGAATCCCTGCCGTACCAAGAAGACCAGCGAAAGCGCCCGACCAGCCCCTATGGGGTGTCGAAACTCGCTGGCGAGGAGTACGCTCGTGTCTTCCACGACGTCTACGGTCTCCCCACGGTCTCCCTGCGGTATTTCACCGTCTACGGCCCGCGGATGCGACCCAACATGGCCATCTCGAATTTCGTCTCGCGCTGTCTCAACGGCGAGCCACCCGTGATCTACGGCGATGGCAAACAGACCCGGGACTTCACTCACGTCACCGACGTCGTCGACGTCAACCGCCAGTTGTTGACCGACGATGCGGCCGACGGCGAGGCTCTGAACGTCGGGAGCACGGACACCATCACCATCACCGATCTCGCCGAGACGGTCCGGGACGCCGTCGATCCCGACATCGAGATCGTCTACGACGAGGCACGCGCTGGTGACGCTCGCCACACCCACGCGGACGTCTCGAAGGCCACCCGTCTGCTGGGCTATGAACCTTCGACGTCGATCACCGAGGGCGTCGGCTCGTTCCTCGAGTGGTACCGGACCAATCGCGACTGGTACGAGCCGCTGGTGCGGCGATCCTGATGACGTCCTGGCGGGATTTTGGGGTGACCGAGACCCTTCGTGAAACGTTGCCGGGCTGGGTGGTCGACCTCGCCTCGGTGCTCGCGCTCTTCGGCGACCTGCTGGTGATCGTCCCCGTTCTGGGTATGCTCTATCTCGCGGACGTGGCCCGTCGTCTTCACAGCGAGGACGAACCCACCCCACTCGCCAGGGATCGAACGGTCTTCGTCATCGCGACCGTCTTCGGGGGCCTCGCACTCGTCGTCCTCCTCAAGGGGGTGCTGGCCCTCCCTCGACCACCCGCGGCGTGGCACGCTATCGAGGCCAGCGAGCACGGCTTCCCGAGCGGCCACGCGATGGCCGCCACCGTCTGCTGGGGGGCGCTCGCGGTCTGGCTCGAGGTCGGTCGTCGCCGGACTCGCTTCGTGGCCGCGGCGAGTCTGATCGCGATCGTGGCGTTCTCCCGACTCGCCCTTGGCGTTCACTATCTCACCGACGTCGTGGCCTCCGTCGCGTTCGGCGTGGCCTATCTGGCGGCCGTCGCGGTGCTCGCCGATCGCGATCCCGTCCGTACGTTCGGGGTCGCCGTCGCCATCGCCGTCGTCGCGACGGTCGTGACGGCCGGTGAGTCTCGAGCGATCCTCGCGCTCACCGGCACTGTTGGTGCGCTGGTCGGTTGGCGAGTCGTGGAGTGGTCGCCCGTCCGGCAGCGACTACTCGCAGCCGTCGAGTGAGAACGACGATTTCTGTGTCCGAGATTCAAGGCTTCAGGATTCGTAGTAGCTTCGAATTGTAAAGTGGTAGTGCCCACTGCCCGACAGCGGACCATCGGCTCGAGGGTCTCAGGCGACCAGAACCCTACGCCTCGCGCAGTTGCTTCGCCTTCTCGATGTTCCAAGCGAAGCCGCGACCGTCCTCCGTCGGGGTCTCGAGCGCGAACGGGAGGTCCCGCAGGTCGGGGTGGTTGATGATCGCCCGCACGCCGTCCTCACCGATGTACCCCTCCCCGAGATGGGCGTGCTCGTCTTTGTGCGTCCCGACATCGTGTTTCGAGTCGTTGAGGTGGAGGTACTCGAGGTACTCGAGGCCGACAACCTCGTCAAAGCGTTCGATCGTCTCGTCGACCGCCTCGGGCGTGGTGAGATCGTTCCCCGCCACGAGGGTGTGGGCGGTGTCGATACAGATCCCGATCTCCTCGTCGGTGCGCTCGATGATCCCGGCGAGGTGGCTGAACTCCCCACCCAGTTTGGTTCCGGAACCGGCGTCGGATTCGATGAGGATCTGAACCCCTTCGGGCACCTCGAGGTCGTCGATTACGCTCGCGGCGTTGTCCAACCCGCCCTCGACGCCCGCGCCGGTGTGGGCCCCCAAATGGACGTTCACGTATGGAACCCCCAACTGCTCGGCGGCGTCGAGTTCGGCCTGCATCGAGGCCATGGACTTCTCGCGGAGTCCGTCTTTCGGCGTACAGAGGTTCACGAGATACGAGGAGTGGATCACCCAGGGTCCCTCGAGCAGTTCCCCAGTCTCCTCCCGAAAGCCTTCGGCCGCCTCAGCTTCGATGTCGGGTTCGGCCCAGACCTGCGGCGAGGTGGTGAAGATCTGTCCGCAGTTCCCCCCAAAGTTGACCTGGCGGTGGACGGCATTGCGGACGTCGTCGTACGGCGGCGTCTCCGTGTCCGAGGAGACGCGGGAGCCGGAAATCGAGACGTGTGCGCCGATCTTGAAACTCATATCGGGTGGGTTGTGAGCGGGCCATCAAAGGTACTTCGAAGGCGGCGACC
>LKND01000058.1 GCA_001564275.1 Natrialbaceae archaeon Tc-Br11_E2g14
GACGACGACGAAGAGGACGACGACGAAGAGGACGACGACGAAGAGGACGACGACGACGAGGACGACGACGAAGAGGACGACGACGACGAGGACGACGACGACGATGACGAAGCCGAATCCGACCCCGTCATCGACACCTTCGACGTCAACGCCCGCTCGAGCGGTCCCTGGTCGCGCGCTGACGTCGACTGGGCCGTCTCCGACGAGGACGGCGCACTCGACAGCGTGACGACCGAACTGCTCGACGGCGACGAGGTTCTCGACAGCGAGACCTCGAGCGTGAGCGGTTCGAGCGCCTCGGACGAACACGAAGTGCGCACGCGCGACAACCCCGATAGCGTCCGGTTGACGGTGACCGACGAGGCTGGCAACGAGACGAGCGAGACCCAGGACTACTGATCGCGACCCCAGACTGCCGACTCGCGTTCATTTTTTATGGGTGACCGCCATGACACAGGCATGACCTTCAGCATTTGCGTCCACGAGACGTACGAAGACGACGATGGCGAGGAACACGACCGGTTTGGCGTCGCCGTAACCACCAGACTCCCAGGCGTCGGCACGCTCTGTCCGTTCGCGAGCGAGAACGGTGCCGTCGCCACCCAAAGCCTCGTCAACGTCGACCTCGGACGACGAGGCATCGAGTACATCGACGACGGACTGGCCGTCGAGGACGCCCTCGAGGCGCTCCTGAACGCCGACGATGGGGCCTCGAACCGGCAACTGCACGGTGTCGACCGCGAGGGGTCGTTCACGTTCTCCGGCGACGACTGCAAACCCTGGTTCGGACACACGAGCGGGGACGGGTACACCGTTGCCGGGAACCTCCTCACGGGTGAATCCGTGATCGAGGCGACCGCGGACGCGTACGCGGCAGACCGTGACGGTGACGACCCCCTCGCGTCGCGGCTCATCGACGCCCTCGCTGCTGGCCAGGCCGAGGGGGGTGATAAACGTGAGGAGCTTCGCGTGCAGAGCGCAGCCGTCCTCGTCCGGACCACCGAGGAATCCGAGCTCACCCCGTTCACCAACGACCTCCGAGTCGACGCCAGCCTCGAGCCGATCGTCGACCTTCGGGAAACGTACGAGCTGGCGCTCGAGGGATACGAAAAAACGCTCGAGAAGTACGAGGATGCCTACGAGGAAGACGACATCGACGCGGGCGAGGACTGATACGGATTAGTGTCGTCGCTTACCGGTGAGTGCCGACCCAGGAAGCACAATCCCCGGCAACACGGGACACCAGTCCCTATGGGAGGCACCGATTCCTTCCGGGTCCACCGATGAGGGCGAACCAGGACGCCTCGAGTGTCGCGGGCGGACCACGAGGACAAAAGCGATACGGGCCGAACGTCGGCCACACGCCTTTATTCTCTGCTCCCTGAGCACCGGTATGTACTCCCTCGAGATGGGATGGCGCCACCTCCTGTTCGAGAACTATCCGGTCGACCCATCGGTCGTGCGACCACACATTCCAGACGGCGTGACCCTCGACCGTCACGACGACTCGGCGTGGCTCTCGGTCGTCCCCTACACGAACGTCGCAGTCAGGCCCGAGGGGCTGCCGTCGTCGATGGGCGTTCGGCTCCCCGAATTGAACCTCCGCACGTACGTGACCCGTGATGGGGTCCCGAGTGTCTACTTCTTCAGCCTCGACGCCCAGGGGGCCGCGAGCGTCCTCGGCGCTCGGCTCATGCACTCGCTCCCGTACTACTACGCCCGCAGCTCCCTCGAGTGTCGCGACGGCCGCGTGGCGTTCCGGAGTCGCCGTCGTCACCCCGGTGCTCGCGCGGCGCGTTACGAGGGAACCTACTGGCCGGCAGGCGAGCCGATCGACGCTCGGGAGGATCCCCTGGCCGCGTTTCTCCTCGAGCGGTATCGCTTCTACGCGGAGGCCCCGGACGGAACCCTTCGGTACGCCGATATCGACCACGAGCCCTGGACGGTCTCCCCGGCCGACGCCGACGTCACCGCGAACACGCTCTTTCGGGCGAACGGGTTCGAGACCCCCTCGAGTGAGCCAGTCAGGTACTACAGTCCGGGGCTCGACGTGACGGCCTCGCGGAGTCGTCGAGCGTGATCGAGTCGGGTCGGTCGCTAACCCGAGAACGAGTAGAGGTCGTCACCGACGTGGTGGAGGGAGTCGACGACCTTGCCCTCACTGCCGACCATCTCGTCCCCGGACACGCGAGCGCGTCCAACGGCTAGGACCTTCCCGTGGGACTCCTCGGCGATCAAGACGAGGTCGTCGGGTTCGATCTCGGGATCGGCCTCGGTGATTCCCGGACGCATGACGTCCGCGCCGTCGGAGACGAAGGAAACGGCGCCGGCGTCGACGGTCACGATGCGGTGTGCTGGTTCGTAGGCGTTTGCCCCCCGAACCGTGAGAAACGGCTCCTCGTCGAAGTACGCGATCTCTGGTGCGCCGTCGACGAGGACGACCTCCCAGTCGCTGTCCTCGAACTCGACTCGCTCGTAGGCGTCGCCCGCGAGGTCGACCCCCAGTCCGTCGGCGACGCTCGACTCGAGGGCCGAGACGACGTCGCTTCGGAGGTGGTGTCGTGACTTGACGTCCATACGCCACCGCACGGGTGGTCCGTCTATAAAAGGCCCGTCTCCGGGCAGCTGTGGTCATACGAGTGGATCGGTGCCGCGGTGGTTGCCCTGCGAGGGCAGCGATCGGCGAGCCGTGAAACACCGTTCCCCCACCGCAGTGGTTCGCAGGCGAACCGCTAAGTACGAGCATTGCCATCGCTCACGTATGTGGCTCGCCCGGTGGCGCACCGAGATGGTCACCTGCATCGCCTGTGGGGAGACCGTCACCCGCGACGATGCCCGCGAATACGACAAGTACGGCGACCGCTGGGACCGCGAGGGAAAGGACTTCGAGTACCTGTGTAAGCCGTGTGACGAAGAGCGATGTCGACGGGACCGGCGCGGACTCGAGGCCCACCTGATCGACCTCGAGGCCGGCGAGCACTCTCGGGAGACGTTCGTTCGACGGTACATGCTGGCACTCGAGGAGCGACGGCGTGTCGAAGAGGGATGACGCATCGAGGAGTGACGGGGTGTCCAGAGACGACGATACGGGGTGGTGGCTAAGAGTCGTTGACAGGCACGAGAGGCCAGCAGGATTCGCGGGAGCGTAACCCTATTTGGTGTTCAGTCCGCGTTACTGCTGATGGGCGATCCCGACCCGCCGCTGATCTCGTCGTCACGAAGGTAACACTGTGGATCCTGGCCGAACGGGTCGTCGGTTGCCGTCAACGCGCGGAGGCGCGACCCACCTCGGCAGACAGACAGGTACTGACAGCCCTGACATCGGTCGGGTAACCGTGACTCCCGATCGCGAAGCCCCGCGAGCAAGGGGTTTGTCTCGTCCGACCAGATCTCCCCAAACGGTCGGTCGCGGACGTTACCGAGGCTATATCCCTGCCAAAACTGCGTCAGGTGCACATTCCCCGAGTAGTCCACGTCGGCGATCCGTTCACCGGCCGGGTCGCCGCCGTTTCGCTCGAGGTACGCCCGGACTGCGGCGGCCTTTTGCGGCCCGAGTCGATCACGAGCGTACTCGATCAGGAAACCAGCGTCGACGTAGTTCCCGACGAGCAACGTTTCGATTTCCTCGCCCCGCTCGTGGTACTCGAGGGTCATGTCACAGAGTCGGGCGACCGCCGCACGCTTCGCTGCCGGCTCGAGGTCGTGGTCGGTGATCGCCGCGCCGCGGCCGCCGTAATCCAGGTGGTAGAAACAGAACCGATCGACACCGACGTCGACGAGCAGGTCGACGACACCCTCGAGGTCGTCCGCGTTGGCCTGGGTGATCGTGTAGCGAAGGCCCGTTTTGAGGCCGACGTCCTGACAGGCCTCGATCCCACGGACCGCAGCGTCGAATGCGCCATCCATCCCGCGAAAGTCGTCGTTTCTCTCGGGCAGCCCGTCGACGGAGATCCCGGCGTAGGCGAGGCCGGCATCCCGCAAATTTGCGGCGGTTTCCCGCGTGATGAGGGTTCCGTTCGTCGACAGCACCGGGCGAAGGCCGAGATCGGACGCGTAGTCCACCAGTTCGATCAGGTCGTCTCTGACCAGAGGTTCCCCACCCGAAAACAAGACCACCGGGACGTCGAAATCGGCCAGTTGCTCGAGGAGGCCGCGTGCCTCCGCCGTCGACAGTTCACCCGGCGCTGGTTGCCGCTCAGCCGACGCGTAGCAGTGAACGCATTCGAGGTTGCACCGACGGGTCGCGTTCCAGACGACAACCGGCCGTCGCTGCACGCGCTCGCGTATCTGCGGACGGTCGGACTCGTCGGCCGCATCGTATCGCAAGCCGTCACCCTCGGCGTCGAGGTCACACAGGAGTTTGCTGATGGAGATCATCCTGATTCCTCCGCCGACCGCTGGCCAGTGGTGGCATCGTCGAACTCCGTAGGCAACCCGCCATCGGTCGGCCGGGTCGCATCCGCCTCCTCGGTCGAGTCGTCCCCGCCGGACGATGCCGTCGGTGGTGAAGCGAGTTCCGAGCGTCTGGAGAACCGTTCGACTGACTCGGCTCGGCACACCCAGATATCCAGGGCGTCCGTGCCGAACAGGGTGCTCGCCCGATCGCGGGCGTCTGGTGCGTCCGTCGCAGCGACGCTCCCGACGTGTGCCAATCGCTCGTGTTTTTCACCGCGGACGAAGACCTCCCACGACGGGAGGGGTGCGTCCCGTCTATCGCCGTCGACTCGCGAAAGCGTCTCCCGATCCATACCATCATCTATCGATGGCGGTCGGTTGAGCACTCGGGTGGTTTTTACTCGGTGGGAATAACGACCGGACCTTATATATCGCATTCCCAAGCTCAACACGACGATGACCCCACCACCGTCTCGCCCGAGTGATGCCAGCCTCGACTCGAGCGAACGACCACGCCTCCTCATCTGGGAAGTGACCCAGGCCTGCCACCTGGCCTGTACCCACTGTCGGGCGAACGCGAACCCCTACCGCCACGACGACGAACTCACGACGGTGGCGGGCAAGCAGTTGCTCGAGCAGACCCGTGACTTCGGCGAGAACCAGCTCGTCGTCCTCTCCGGTGGCGACCCCCTCGTCCGGGAGGACATCGTGGAACTCGTGGACCATGGGACGGACCGCGGATTGACCATGAGCCTCACCCCGAGCGGGACACAATCGATCACCCTCGAGCGACTGGCGGCACTCGAGTCGGCCGGGCTCTCGGGAATCGCGTTCAGCCTGGACGGCGCGACCGCCGAGCGTCACGACGCCTTCCGGGGCGAACCCGGGAGCTTCGAGGCCACGATCCGGGCCATCGAGGACGCAAAGAGTCTCGGGCTCCCAGTTCAGATCAACACGACAGTCTGTGCGGAGACGGTCGGTGACCTGCCGGCGATCAGCCGACTGCTCGAGGATCTCGGGGTGGTCATGTGGAGCGTGTTCTTCCTCGTTCCCGTGGGTCGCGGGCAGTTGCTCGATTCGGTCGACCCCGAGACGGCTGAAGCGGTAATGCAGTGGCTCGACGCGCTCAATCAGTCCACGCCGTACGCCGTGAAGACGACCGAAGCACCACACTTCCGGCGGGTGCGACGCCAGCGCCGGGGCGAGGGAGCGGCCTCGGCGGATGGCCCTCGAGGGCGACACCAAACGGGCACCATCGCCGGTGACGGATTCGTGTTCGTAAGCCATACCGGCGACGTCTACCCCTCGGGCTTTTTGCCACGATCGGCTGGCAACGTTCGCGATCGGTCGGTCGTCGACATCTACCGCAATCATCCGCTCTTCGAAGCACTCAGGGATCGCGAAGACCGCACAGGAAAGTGTGGAGTGTGTCCGTTCAGACAGGTCTGCGGGGGGAGTCGCTCCCGGGCGAACGCCGTCTTCGGGGACCCGCTGGCAAGCGACCCGCTCTGTCCGTACGTGCCGCCGGGGTACGATGGGCCGTTGCCCTGGGATCGGTCGGCATCGGCAGAGGCGGCGGTCGACGAGTGAGACGGGTTGCTGTACCGTTTACCAGTGAGTGCCCGTTCCGGATCGTCGATCACGGTGAAGCGGCGACAGCAAACCGTGTGAACTACCCCCGCCTACTCAGCGGCTTTCGCCGCTTCCTTGAGGCAGGGCTTCCGGTTTCAACCACGTGACTTGCAGACACGGCGAGCGTATCCACAGCGTCCACGAGAACGGAGTTCTCGTGCGGCCTATCAGAACCTTCGGTTCTGAGGACGGTCGCAGTCTCCGCAGGCGTGTCTTCGGAGTGAACCACTCGTAGTCGAGTTCAGCCGCGTTGCTGGATGTTGAACGCAGCGTTCCAATCACGGTCGATTTCAAAGCCACACGCTGGACAGGAATGCTCTCGAACCCACAGCGGCTTCTCGGTTTCCACACCACACTCAGCACATTCTTTTGTCGTGCCTCGCGCTTCGACTTCCACGACGTGACAGCCGTTCTCGTCGCCGTGATGTTCAAGGATGGTGAGGAAGTCGCGCCAGCCGATTGCAGCCTTGTTCCGGGCGTTCTGCGAGATCTCAGGCATTCCCCTGACGTTGAGGTCTTCGACGAACACCGCGTCGTACTCGGTGGTGTTGATTGAAGATGCCTGTAACTCGCGCGGGCGCTGTATCCCCGCTCTACTCGCTCCTTGAGGACGGGGCCTTAGCGCCCTCTCCTTCAGCTAACCGGGAGCCCCAATCGGGAGACTCGCGATCGGTGCCACGGCCGAGAGCACCGACTTCAGGAGCGAACCAGCATGGATCGTCCAGATCGCCACGCCGTCAGCGGCGGCCGTGGGCGTCGGGTTCAGAACCACATCTCAGCAGCCGCGTCCGTGGGGGTCAGTCGTGACACACACCAGGAGTGTCGGCTGCCTCGTCCGGACGTTTTATTCCGTTCGAGTGGGTGATCGCCGATATGAGCGACACGCTGTACGATCGCCTCGGTGGACAGGACGCTATCGCGGCCGTGGTCGACGAGTTCTACGATCGCGTGCTGGCCGACGAGACGGTGGCCCACCACTTCGAGGACGTCGACATGGAAGCCCAGCGTGGCCACCAGACCCGATTCCTGAGTTCCGTGGCTGGCGGTCCCGTCGAGTACACGGGCGAGGACATGGCGACGGCGCACGGCCACCTCGGGATCACCCAGGTCGAGTTCGAGGCGATTGCGGGCCACCTGGCCGACGCTCTCGAGGCGTTCGACGTCGACGAGGCCGATCGGGCAGCGGTCCTCGAGGCGGTGGCGTCCTACGAGGACGATATCGTGACCGCCGAGGGGTGAGTCGGTGGGGCGGAGCGTCGACCGCAGCCGAGACGCTGTAGCTGTTGGATTGCCCCTCAGGCAGTAACTCAACCGACCCTCGAGCGTCGGCTTTCGAAACCCCAAGAATGAACCGGGTTATTCCTCGATGTCGAGATCGAACTGCTCGTTTTCTGTCACCGCGTTGAGCACCACGCTCGTGTTCGACTCCTTGATGTCCGGATCCGTGAGCAGCGCCTTAATCTGGTCGTTCATCCCGTCGGTGTCCTTGAACTTACCAACGGCCACGACGTCGTAGTCACCAGTGACCTCGTACACCGAAATCATCTGGCGATGTTCCTGGAGCGTCTCCGTGATCTCCGGCAGCGCGCTCCCTTCGACTTTGAGCTGGATTACGGCTGTCACGTCGTAATCGAGTGCGTCGTAGTCCACCTTGGGGGTGTAGCCCTGAATAACGCCCTGCTCCTCCAGATCGGAGAGGTGGTTCGAGATGGTCGTGACGGAGACATCGAGTTCCTCGGCGAGACTGCGGAGGCTGGCCCGTCCGTCACCGAGGAGTGCATTCACCAACTTCGCGTCGAGATTTTCGTACGTCATCACGTCCACATACATACCCCTCCCATTAGAACTTTACGAATATCCAATTCAGACTTGCACAGAGAAGAATTGCGTAGAACAGCAGGATTTTAGTAACGGACATCGTTGGATAGGTTGACCAGAAAATGACAAGCGGAAAGCTGACTGCGAAAGAAGAGGCAGTACTCGACGAGATCGACGAAAAGGGCGTGGACTTCCTTCGACTCCAGTTTACGGATATTCTGGGCGTCGTGAAGAACGTCGCCGTTCCGGCACGGCAGGCCGAGAAGGCGTTCACCGAGGGAATCTACTTCGACGGCTCCTCCATCGAGGGATTCGTCCGCATTCAGGAGTCTGACATGCGGCTCAAGCCCGACCCTGACACGTTTGCCATCCTCCCGTGGCGCAACACCGAGGAGAGCGCCGCCGCTCGGATGATCTGTGACGTGATCGATACCTCGACTGGCGAACCGTTCACCGGTGACCCACGCTACGTTCTCAAACAGGCACTCGACCGAGCGAAGGATCTCGGCTACACGGTCAACGCCGCACCCGAGCCCGAGTTCTTCATGTTCGAGGAGGACGAGGACGGTCGCGCAACGACGACGACGGCCGACGTCGGTGGTTACTTCGACGTCGCCCCCAAGGACCTCGCGAGTGACGTCCGCCGGGACATCATCTACGGCCTCGAGAGCATGGGCTTCGAGATCGAGGCTAGCCACCACGAGGTTGCCGAGGGCCAGTACGAGATCAACTTCGAGTACGATGACGCCCTGTCGACGGCTGACAACGTCGGCACGTTCAGAACCGTCGTTCGTGCCATCGCGGCCGAACACGACCTCCACGCGACGTTCATGCCAAAGCCGATCCCACGGATCAACGGGTCGGGCATGCACACCCACCTGTCACTGATGACCGAGGACGGCGAGAACGCGTTCCACGACGGCGATGACGAGTTCGACCTCTCGGAGACCGCCAAATCGTTCCTCGCCGGAATCCTCGAGCACGCCCCCGCAATCACGGCCGTCTCGAACCCGACGGTCAACAGCTACAAGCGCCTGGTGCCCGGCTACGAGGCGCCCGTCTACGTGGCGTGGTCCGACCGCAACCGCTCGGCTCTCATCCGCAAGCCGGCGGCCCGCGTCCCCGCCGCCTCGCGTATCGAGGCGCGCTTCCCGGATCCGTCGTGTAACCCGTATCTGGCCTTCGCGGCACTCATCCACGCGGGTCTCGACGGCATCGAGAATGATCTCGAGTGTCCCGACCCCGTCCGTGAGAACATCTACGAGTTCGACGAGGCAAAGCGCGAGGAGTACGGCATCGACGTACTGCCGACGAACCTGGGCGAGGCCGTCGACGCCCTGGAGGAGGACGAAGTCATCTACGACGCCCTCGGCGAGCACATCGGGCCGAAGTTCGTCGAAGCGAAGAAACAGGAGTTCGGCGAGTACCTGGTCGAGGTTTCCCAGTGGGAACTCGATCAGTACCTCGAGACGTTCTGAGCGGTCAGAGAGGCAGTCTATTGCGGTTTTTTAGGTGCCCGCATTCGTGAGCGACCGTACCGCGCAGACAATCGACCTGGAGATGAACCCCTCGAATAAGCGTCGATCACAGATGCACGCCGACAACCGACCGAAGCGGTGGAAAACGGACCCAACGGTGGGCAGTCTCGAGGAGCCAGCGGTGTCGATGACCGGGCGATCAGGTCGTGCTCAGGAGCGCCACTCGCCCACGCGATTGCGCAGTCGTCCAGGAACGTCCAACAGCGAGAGGCCGGTTCCAAAGAGCACCATCAGGACGTACACGCCGAGCGTCGAGGTCCAGACGACGAGCATCGCGAGGACGGCCCAGAGCCCACTCAAAAAATAGAAGGCTGCGACCGTCATCGCCGTCCCGTACCCGAGCACGACGTACGGACCCCAGCCACGGGCGTGGCCACGTCGCACACGGCGACGAACGTAGCGCTTGAGGTCCGCCTCGAGGGAGTCACGGTCGACCGTCCGGCGGTCGACGTCTGTCTCGAAGGACTCGAGACGTTCTTCGAGCTGGCGGAGTTCCTCGCGCAGGACGGCGGGGTCGTCGGCGCGGTCGGCAGTGCGGGCGCTGGCTCGAGTGCGGTCGGCTCTCTCGCTTGGCGGTTCCTCGACCGCTCCCGGCGGAGCCGGGTCGCGATCCGTCCCCCTGTCGGCGTCGGCCTCGTCGTCGGGCCCCGTCAGGTCGTCGGCCATTGGTGAAACGTGTCGTTGGCCGGGACTTTGTAGCTGCCGGTTGCCGTCAGGGTCGGCGAGGACTGCGTTCACGATCACTCCGACGATCATGATGGCCGCGCCGGCGTAGAGCCAGATCAAAACCAGAAATACCCCACCGATCGCCCCGTATGCGGTGTACTCACCAGCCACCACGCCGTAGAGGACGAACACCTGACTGAGGAGGAACCAACCAAAAGCGGCGAACACTGCCCCCGGGAGGGCGTCAACGAGTCCCACGTCGACGTCCGGGAAAACGACGTACATCGGGTAGAAGGCGACGAAGAGGCCCAGCAGGGTAAACGCCGTGCCGAGGACGCCAAGGTTGGCGTCGAGGACACCCTCGAGGACGAGTTCGATGCCGGCGACCGACCCGATCCCAAACAGGACGGCGAGCAGCACGATCATCGAATCCCAGAGGGTGTCGACCGTCGACTGGGAGCTGACGGTACCGTAGACGGCCGCGAACATCTGATCGAGGCCACGGAGGACCCGACTCGCCGCCCAGAGCAACCCGAGAGCCCCGACGACCGTTGCCCCTTGCCGGCCGGCGTCCTCGACGAGGGTTTCTGCAAGGACCTGTTGGGCCGATGGCGTCAATACGTCGTCGGTCAGCGCCACCACCTGGGTGACCAGCGACTCCCCACCGAGGGTCGCGAGCACGCCGAGTCCGAGGAGGGAAAGCGGAACGAGCGAGAGAAAGGCGTAGAATGCGACCGCCGCCGCGAGCATCGTGAGCTGTTCGCTCCGGGCGACCGACAGCACACGGGTCCCGAACCGGACGATCTGTTGATGGGTGCGCACGGGCGGCCGTTCGTTCGCGCTCGGAATAGCCCTTCCCCATCCCTGCAGATATAGGCACGCCGTACTGGGATGGTCACTCGAGGCTCTGGGCAGTCGCCACCCTGATTTCGCCGACGTCGGCATCGGTTTTGAACGCCGTCCCGCTGTAGTGAGCGGGAGTGGCCCGGTGGCCGGCCGCCTGGAGGGCTTCGAGGAAATCGGCCATCGCGTTCGCGGAGCGTCCCCACTGCTTGCAGAGTTTGTGCTGATCGTAGTGGGTCGGCACGTCAACCTCGGCCTCGAGGGTTTCGAGGAGTTGCCCACCCCGATCGGCCGTGGCGAATTCCTCGGAAAAGTGCTCGCGGACGGAGGCGACGAACGCCCGATCTTGGATTGGTCCGAGCCAGAGTGGCCCTGCTGCCAGGAGGCGCGATCCCCCGCAGTTCGGGCAGCTCTCACGGGGGAGCGAGGCGTCGAGAACGAGCCCCGAGGCCCACTCACGATACAGGCAGTCTTCACAGTGGACGAGATGGCCCAGCTGCTCGAGGGTCGCATCCGCGGCGGTTGGCTTCCGGTCGAGTTCGAGATACGTCCGGACGTAGTGGCTGCTGGCGTGGGTCAACAGGGGCGTTACGCCGACGTCGAATCGAGCGGCGCTGCGGGCGAGCCCCGAGAGGAGCGTCCGAACGCCCATCTCGGGATGGTACTCGGTATTGCGAGGAAGCGTTCCATACGATCGCATGCCACTCTGGAGATGGGCGCCACACAGCGGGGCCGTGTCGGTCGCCGTCACGCACACGACGTGTCGGCATCGGGCGAACGCCGCGTCCGCAAACGGCATCGGCGTGCCGTACGGGTCGAGGTCGATCACGTCGAACACCGATTCGTGCATCAGGGCGTTGACGTTGCGTTCGACCACCGCCGCGTCGACGCCCAGTTCGAACCCGGCGCGCTCGAAGTTCTTGCTAGCGAGGGCCACAGCGTCGGGGTTTCGATCACAACAGGTGACGTCCCACCCATCGACGGCGGCCCGCAGTCCCCGCACCCCGCTTGCCGTCATGGCGTCGAGATAGCGCCGTGCCCGTGGCTGTCGCTCCCGAAGGACCCGGAGGGCGGCGACGGTCAGATCCCGATTGAGTTCCTGACGGGGATTGTAAAAGACCGATTCCTCGACCCCTTCGGACTGTTCGGCGGGCACCTCGAACTCGACGCCACCTTCCGATACGCGCATGAGTCACCGTGGGTTGGGCGCGGCGAAAAACCGTGTGGTCTCGTCTCTCCACGCGCGCCAGCCAATTGACCCGCCTCGAGCGCTCGCGGAGGGGCTGCTCGGGGGGCAACGCCCCCGATGTGTTCCCCCAGCCATCGTGGTCGGCCAGTAGGGTTATATAAGAGCAACGGTCTTGATCATTGTTGCCATCCGACATGCAGCTATGTAATTGAAGGTTTTATATTGGAGGGCTATCCATTCGGTAGTATGCAAAAGCGAATCGTCTCGCGGCGGAAATTCGGTGCATCGATTGTAGCGGCCTCGGCCGTCGGTCTCGCAGGGTGTATGGGCGACGACGACGATGAGGACGACGATGAAGACGACGACGATGAGGACGACGATGAAATCGACCTCGAAGTCGACGATGTCGGCGATCTCACCGTCATGCTCGAGAACGAGGATGGCGACACCGTCTCACAGGGCGTCGAGGTCACGGCTACTCATGAAGAGGAGAACTTCAGCGAGTCCGCCGACGCGGAGATCGCCGAGGGTGTGGCAACCTTCGGCGGATTGCTTTACCAGGGCGAGTACACGGTGACCGTCACGAGTCTCGAAGACGAGTTCGACGAACAAGAGGAGACCATCGAGATGGGCGAAGACGACGAGGAACTCGAGTTCGTCCTCGAGGGTGCAACCGGGGACAGCGAACTCGAGGAGTAGGTCACCCCTGAGGAGTTCCGGTTTGAACTGAGCGTTGACGCGATCCACGATCGCGTTCCGTTGGGGAGGTGAGCCCTTGTGCCCGGGCGTTACCGCCCTCGAATATCGAGTTCCGTTCGGTCGCACACCGACACCCCAATTGATTTTATCTCGCGAGCAAGAGTGTCAGCCGTGAGTGGCCAGACGCCCGTCGAGCGATGGCAGGCCGACCTCGAGGAGGCCGGCGAACTGACGCCGGATATCGTCGACCGCATCTCGCGGTTGCACGGCGACCGTGGGGTCCGGGCCATCGAGGCCGTCGCGGAGGGGCGGGTGAAGGTCTACCGCGATTTCACCGTCGTCGTCGGCTACGAGGACGAGTACGTCGTCGAGGATGGGGGCTGTACCTGCAAGGACACCGAGTACAATCTCGACCCTGACGATCCGACGGCCCTCTGCTGGCACGTCCTCGCGGTGCTGATCGCCAGACGAGTGGGCCACGTCGATTACCACGACATGTGGTACTCGGACGTTCGAGAGTTTTTGTAGGAGAATCGAGCACCACGATAGTGAAAACGCCCAGCGACGGTCTCGACGCCCACGAGCGCAGGTTCCGTGTCGCTCGAGGATCCACGGTGACGTGGTGAGGCCCAGGGTCAGGGACAGTGGTCAGAGACAACAACAGGGATCAAGCGTCGAGTAACTGCCGAAGCACGTCTGGAGCGTCCTCCAGAGCATCCTCGAGGGCGTCGACGTCAGGACCGCCACCCTGTGCGAAGTCCGGGGGACCGCCGCCGCCACCGCCGACACGGCCGGCCAATTCGCCGACGACCTCCCCGGCGTTGACCGCGGAACCTTCTGGGACGGCGACGACGAACTGTGCACTCTCCTGTCCGGATCCAAGGACGGCGATTTTGTCGTCGTCGACGAGGGCGTTCGCGGTGGCTCGTAATTCGTCCATATCGGCATCGATTCGCTCGACGACCGCCGTGGTGTCACCGACCGCTACCTCCTCACCGCCGCTCGCCCCGCTAGCGCGGGCCGCCGCGAGTTGCTCTTTCAGATCGTCGATCTCTTTCCCCCGGGCCTTCCACTCCTCGAAGAAGCGCTCGGCCGTAGACGGGACCTCGTCGGGAGAGACGTCGAGGGCCTCGGCGGCACCGTAGAGGGCGTCCTCGGTCGCCTGGGTGACGTCGATGGCTGCGTCGCCGGCGGCGAAGGTGAGGCGTTCGACCCCGTCCTGGACGCGCTCGGCGTTGCGAATCTTGATCGCGCCGATGTCACCCGTCCGGGCGACGTGCGTGCCACCGCAGGCCTGCACATCCTCGGCGACGTGAATGAGGCGAATGTTCGTCCCCGGCGGGATGCCGCCCTGATACAGGTCGAAGCCGTGTTCGGCCTCAGCCTCGTGGCGGTGGGGCCACTCCTGGGTGACGCTAACGTTCTCACGAACCAGTTCGTTCGCCACGTGTTCGATCCGTTTGACGGCCTCGCGATCGATCCGCTCGTAATGTCTAAGGTCGATTCGCGAAGCAGTAACGCCCTTCTGGGCACCGGCCTGGCGCACGTGCTCGCCCAGGACCTGCCGGGCAGCGTGCATGACGATGTGTGTCGCCGTGTGATGGCGCATCAACTGTCGACGGCGATTCGCGTCGAGTTGGCCCATGACGAACTCGCCCTTGCCGGGATCCCCGTCGGTTCGATGACGGATGACGCCGCCCTCGATCTGGACGTCAGTCACCTCGACCGTGGCGTCGTCGGTCGAGAGCGACCCGGTGTCCGCGGGCTGGCCCCCACCCTCGGGGTAGAACATCGTCTGATCGAGGACGACGTCGTACCCATCCTCGCGCTCGGCGACGTCCAGCACGACGGCCTCGAACTGCGTCCGACCCTGATCGTCGTAATAGAGTTGCTCGGTCTCGGGGAGGTCCGCGAAGCGGTCGTCGCCGGTTGCTCCCGCCTCGTCCTGGCCGACGGCCGTGTCGTGGCGGTCGGCCACGAGGCTGTAGAAGTCGTCGGGCACGTCGACAGTTGCCCCCGCCTCGCTCGCTATCTCCGCGACCATATCCGGCTGAATGCCGTGACTGTCGTAGAGTTCGATCAGTTGCTCGAGCGGGATTGGCTCCTCTCGTTGGGCGTACTCCTCGGCGAGTTGTTGGACACGCCGACCGCCACGTTCGAGCGTCTCCCGGTACTTTTCGACCTCCGTGCGGACGATGTCGCGGATGGTGTCGCGGTTCTCGTACGCGAGCCGCTCGGCCTGCATGTCGACGAGTTCGTCGAGTGGCGCGTCAACGCCCACGGTATCACAGAGGCGCTTGGTCCGGCGGAGGACCATCCGGGCGAGATAGCCCGTGCCGACATTCGACGGCACGATCCCGTCACCGAACATGTACGCGAGCGTCCGGCAGTGGTCGGCGATGGCATAAATCTGCTCGAGGGGTTCGACCAGTTCGCGGAGTTCCGCGACGTCGACACCGAGTTCGTCGGCGATCTCCTCGCGAGCGGCCTCGACGTCGTCGACGTCGTCGATGTCGAGTTGGCCCGAGAGACGGGCCGCTCGGGCGACCAGTTCGGTCGCCTCGTCGGTGTGTTCGATGCCCGCGTTCTCCCTGAGGAAGGCGATCATGTCGGGGTAGACCGCCTCGTACACCGTCGGGGTCCCCTGACTCATCCAGGTCCAGCGCTCGAGGCCGTACCCGGTGTCGACGATGTACGTGTCCATGAACGAGTAGGTGTTCCCGTCCTTGAGTTCGTACTCGCCCTCGGGATCTTGTTCCATACACATGAAGACGAGGGTGGCCAGCTCGAGCCCGCGATAGATGACCTCGATGGCCGGCCCGGCGTTGCCGCCGCCGACCCATGGGTCCTCGATGTAGGTGACGTCCTCGATGTCGGCACCCAGTGAGTCGAGCAACTGATCACAGAGTTCGACGGTACGATCCTTCCAGTAGACCTCACCCTCGTAGGCGTATTCCTCGTCGGCGTCCGCCCGGACGTTGAACGCGTGGTGGGCCATCATCTCGAAGGCCATCGTGTGTCGACCCGTCTTGCCCACGTTGTCGATGTCCTGCATCCGAATGCAGGGTTGGCTCACCGTCAGCGGATTCGCCGGCGGTGGCGTCTGTCCCGAGGTCACTAGCGGCTGAAAGTCGTAGATGGACGCCTGGGTGAGTAAGACGTCGTCACGCCAGCGGTTGGCTGCGACCGGATACGGATCGATCCGCTCGTGGCCATGGTCCTCGAAGAACGACAGAAATGCCTCGCGCATCTCCGAGAGCGTGTACTCGCGGTCGAACCCCGGATCGTCGATAAAATCGTACTGTTCACACGGCGGTTCCCCGCAGGTCGTCCGCTCGTGATCGCGCGTCCAGAAGTGCCCCCCACAGGAGGGACACTCCTTGCGCACGAACCCCTCCGTCTCGAAATACTCGAGTTGGTACTCTGCCGCCAGTTCACTCATTCGTACGTGGTGTTGGCCGTGCAGGCGGTAAAACAGTTCCGCAACTGGTGACACGGTACACCACCGCCGAACCAGGCGACGTCGTCGGCTGCTACCGATTGGATAGTAAAGATATTAAACACCATCCTGTTACATAATTAGTATGTTCGTGGACAGGGAATGGCCGCTTCGGGGTGGGCGATGGCCGTGAGGCGAGATCGCCGAAGCGCCCTCAGGCGCGGGGGGTTGGCCGTCGCGGCGACAGTCATCGGCGTCTCGCTGGCACCGAGTCCACCCTCGGCCCACGTCGCCACCACCGTCGAGTCCGCAGACGAGGGCCTCGAGACGCCCGGCTTCGACGGGACACGGTTGATCGACGAACGAGAGAGCCCCGTCGCGACCTACCAGTACCGCCGCCACGACGGGGGATTCGACCCCACGGCGCCGATGAACGTCATCGTCGAGGTCCACGAGGAACCGGGCGGACTCGAGCGGGTCATGGCCGTCCTCGAAGACGCCGGCTGGGTTCGCTCACCCCAGGAGTACACCCGGTACGCCCTCGAGTACGACACGGGTGAGTTCGTCGTCCAGCAGGCGACTGCCGCCGAGACCTACTACGGGACGACCGGGCGACGCCACGTCAGGTGCTGGCAGTTCGACGACGTCGTCTCGATGCAAGCCCATCGGGACACCGGTGCCCAACCGAAACACGGCATCGAGACCTACGCCGAGACCCGCGAATACGTCGGTCGCCTGTACGAGGCCGCCGGTTGGAACGTGACCCCGGGAGCGCTCGACCTCCAGAACGCGGAACCGCCGGACCACGACGGAAAGGCCACGCTCATCACGGAGGGGACGCCGTGAGCGACGGCGACGGTGAGGGCGGAGGCGCTTCGAGCCTCCTCGAGACCGGAGCCTCCAATCGCAAGTCAGATTCGCCAGACCCTCCGACAGCGGTGGAGCGACGCCCTCACTGGGAGTCACCACTCCTTGGCGTCCATCCCCGTCGCACCCTGTTCGCTGTCAGCTTGCTTGGCGCAATTACCCTGCTCGTCGCGTTCACGCACTTCGCCACGCGCGTGCCCGTCGGCGGGGTACCTCTAGAGACCACCACCGGCCTGTTCGACAGCCTCACCGCGTTCGTGATCGCGCTGGCGACGGCGACCGTGTTGCTCGGGCCCTACGGCTACGCGCTCTGGAACGGGGGGCCGGGCCTCGCTGCGGCCATCCCACTCGTGCCGGTCGCCGCCGGCGAACTGCTCACTGGTCGACACGCACTCGGTCTCGATGGCGCGATCGCGATCACGACCGCAACGGGCGGGGCCACACTCGGCTGGTACGCCCTCGAGGCTCGCCGGGCCGGGTCCGTTCGCCCGTGGCGACACCGAGTTGGGGCTGGCGACGTGCTGTTTGGACTCACCGTTGCCTGTCTGGTCAGTGGTGGTGTCGTCTGGCAATTCCTCGCCGACTCCCCACCCTTCCTCGTCGAGACCTATCGCCCGCTTGCATCGCTCTGGCTCGTTCCGGCGGCCGTGTTGGGTCGATACTGGCTCCGTATCTGCGCTGACCGGTTCTCACGCTCGAGGGCAGGATACCCCGATTCTGAGCGAGGAGAGACACACTGAGCGCGCTGTCCGTCCAGGCGGATCAAACCGCCACAGAGACACAGCCAATCGCAGCGATGCTCGAGGGTCGCGGAAACGACTTTATCCCGTGGTTCCGCGATCCTCGAGTGCCAGCGCCGCAAGCATCGCCTCGAGCTGGAGGCGCTCGTTTGCCCCCTCGGTGATCCGGTAGTCGACTTCACCGAGGCGCTCCAGCAGCCGAACCGTTGCCCGGTCCTCGAGGTCGAACTCCCAGGCCGACCGGTGGAGTTGGTCGATCACGTCGCCGCCGGCCAGTCCGCGGTCGGTCAGCAGCGAGTCGAGTGTCGCTCGGGCCGCCGTGAAGTCCCCGGCGATAGCTTTCTCGACCATCTCCTCGACTTCCTCGGGGCGGGCCGTCGCGGTGATCGCGAAGACCCCCTCCTCGTCGACGGTTTCGCCCATGACGGCCGCCGCCTGCAGACCGTTGATCGCCTTTCGCATGTCCCCCGCCGCAGCGTAGACCAGCGCGTCGACCCCGTCGCTCGTGACGTCGATGTCCTCCTCGATGGCGATCTCGCGCACCTGAGCCTCGATCGCGTCCGCTGAGAGTTCGGTGAACCGGAAGACCGCACACCGGGACTGAATCGGGTCGATGATCTGGCTCGAGTAGTTACACGAGAGGATAAACCGGGTGTTGTGAGAGAACTGTTCCATCGTCCGGCGCAGGGCCGACTGGGCGTCGCTGGTCAGGGCGTCGGCCTCGTCGAGGAAGATGATCCGGTAGTTGTAACCGCCGAAGCTCGAGCGCGCGAAGTTCTTGATACGGTCGCGAACGACGTCGATACCCCGCTCGTCGGAGGCGTTCAACTCGAGGAAGTTCTCCCGCCAGTCCTCGCCGTAGAGTTCGCGAGCGATGGCCTGGGCGGCGGTGGTCTTCCCGGTGCCGGCCGGCCCGGAAAACATGAGGTTGGGAAGATCGTTCTGTTCGACGTAACTCAGGAGACGGGGGACGATGTTCTCGTGGCCCTTGATTTCGTCGAGGGTGTCCGGGCGGTACTTCTCGATCCAGACTTCGGTCCGGCCCGCGACCCCCGCCGAGCCACCGTCGGGCTCGGGTTCCGTGTCGGTTTCGCTCATGTGCCGCCAGAGGGAGTCGCCGACAATAATAGGGTCGGTTGCCGACGCTCCGTCTGACTCGGGGACGAGGAACTCGAGGGCTGACCCTGTGTGGATTGCAGCGACTGCGTTGGGCCACAAGTTTAAGTTCGCTGGATGACTGTCTCCTATCATGGCCGCTCACGGCCGGCCCGCACTGCGAGACCTGTTCGACGATTCTCCGACACCCCACATCGCGCATCCGCCGTCGACACACCACCGTGATTTCTACGTGGCGACCGACGGCTCGTTCCGCGAGGCAGGGGGCGGACTTGGTGCCGTCATCGAAACACGCGACGGCGCTCGCGTCGGCCGGGTCTCGACCACCGACAGCCCACCGAACAACAACGTTGCCGAGTACCGGGCGCTCCACCTCGGGCTCGACATCCTCGCCACTCGCGTCCCGCCCAACGCCCGGGTCGGGATTCTGGTCGACCACGACGACCTGGCGAGCAACGTCAACCGCGCGATCCTCGCCCGGAGCCACCCGGAGGGCAAGCCCCCGCGCCCGTACACGGTGCCACACGAAACCCGATTTCACTGGCGGGGGATCACCGCCCGACTCAATCGGTTCGAGGAGGTTCGGGCCGCCCGTATCGACAGCCGACAGAATCCGGCACACTCGCTCGCGAACACCCCGGAGCAGTACGCCCACGTCAACCGCGAACTCGACCGCTGTGTCCTCCCCGACCCACCGGAGACGACGGTCAGCGCGGCGGGCACCCCACCGCCCTCGCGAGCGAACCGCAACGGCGGTGGTCGGGCCTCGGACTAGCCCGGGGACACCTCGACCGTCGACGGTTCAACGAGTGCCCCGGGATATGAGACAGTTTGGGACCGAGTTCTCGAGAGAAATCGTTCGACGGCATTGACTACAGGGATTGAAGTAATTCACTTCACGTTCCGAAGTCAGGGAATCGAGCGGTGGTTCCCTCGAGGCGACGAACCGTCAACATTAACCACTCGCCCACGGGACCAACTGGCGATGAGTCTCCGCGTCGCCGTCGCCACACCCTTCGTCCAGCAGGGAACCGACCGGCTACGCGAAAACGAGTTCGTCGTCGCCCTCTCGCTCGACCGCGACTGGTTCTCACCCGACCAGGCCCAGCGCCTCATCGACCTCGCCACACGCGAGGGCATCCTCGAGCGCGATGGCGCCGACCTGTTGCCCGCCTTCGCCCCTTCGAGCGTGACTATTCCCGAGGCCTACGAGCCCCCCGAAGACCTGCTCACCGAGCGCTCGGCGTTCGAGCGCGTCCTCGATGCCCTCGTCGCCGCGGGGCTCGAGAAACACGAGGCCGTCGGCGCGATCAACGCCCTCCAACAGGAGTACGCCATCACCATCGAGGCCGCGGCGGTGGTCTACGCCCGCGGCGAGGGCGTCGACGTCGCCGAGCTCGCGCCGGTCGCCCGCGCGGCGCTGATCGAAGACGGTTAGCCTCCACCCGCTCAAGATCGCCCAATGGTCGAGGATCGCCTCACCGACGGCCGACGCATCGCCCAGCTGCTGGCCTCCGAAATCGATGGCCGAGACGACGACGAACTCGCACACCTGTCGGTCGCCAACGTCGACCGCGACGTCGAGCCGACGGTGGACGGCGCGCAGGCATACGACGTGGTCCTCGAGGGGACTGACGAAATGGTGAACGGTCAGCCGCTCGCTACCGTCTTCGTCCACCCCGACCGCATCCACCTCGAGTTCGAACGGGGCCGAGATGCGGCCGTCGAGGCCGCCGCAAACCGCACCCTCATGGTCCGGCCGAAAGCGACGACGCCGCCGAAGACGCTCGTGTTCCTCGAGAGCGGAGCCGCAGTCAAGCGGGGGGTTGGGGTGGTACAGGCAGCGACACGAGCCGTTCGCGAGCCAGGCCGTGAGGATGCATAATCACTCGAGTCGGTATCGATCCAACCGAAACACCACTGGCGAGGGTGTTCGCCAGTCGACGGCGAGAAGCGGTCGTCAGTCGGCCGCCGGGATCGGTCCGTCCTCGGCCACCTCGATCCGCTCTCGGGCGTAGGCGTCGGCCGCCTCGAGAACCGTGGTGTCAGCTTCTTCGGCTCGGTCGATTAGCATCCGGATGCGATCACCGATCGCCACCGCCTCCCGTCGTGCCTCCTCGCGGCGTTTGCCCGTGTGCTCGGCAGCGACCGTGATCAGGCCCCCGGCATTGATGACGTAGTCGGGCGCATACAGGATGTCACGCTCCCGGAGGGCGCCAGCGTGGCGGCGCTCCTCGAGGATATTGTTCGCCCCACCCGCCACGATGTCACACTCGAGTTGGGGTACCGTCTCGTCGTTGATGACGCCACCGATCGCACAGGGGGCGAAGACGTCACAGGGTTCGCCGTAGACGTCCGCGGGCGCGACGGTCTCGAGGCCGTGTTTGCGAGCGAGGGTCGCGGCGGCGTCCTCGTCGACGTCGCTGACCGTCACCGACGCGCCGTGATCGACGAGGAGTTCCACGAGTCCGGTGCCGACCTTGCCGACGCCCTGAACGACGACCGACAGGCCCGTGAGGTCCGGGCTGCCGTAGGTTGCCTCCACGCACGCCCGCATCCCCGCGAAAACGCCGCGGGCGGTGATCGGCGACGGATCACCGAGACCGGCGCTCGTGCCGACGACGTGGGGCGTCTCCGCGGCGATGCGATCCATGTCCTCGACGCCGGTGTTCACGTCGACGCTCGTGATGTAGTGGCCGCCGAGGCGGTCGACGAATCGGCCGTAGGCCGCCATCATCTCCGGGGTCTTCAGGTCGGGGCCCGCACGGATGACCGCCTTCCCACCGCCGAGGTCGAGGTCGCTCGCGGCGGCCTTGTAGGTCATCGCCCGGGAGAGGCGACAGACGTCACGCAATGCGTCGTCGTGGCTCTCGTAGGGGAGGAGGCGGGTCCCACCCAGCGACGGGCCGAGCGTCGTGTCGTGGATCGCGATGATCGCCTCGAGGCCCGTCTCCTCGTCTTCGACGTGGGTTATCTGTTCGTGACCGTACGATCGCATTGCCTGGTGCACCATCGTTCAAGAATTGCGTGAACCACATAATTAAAATATGTGTTTATCGCCACCGGTGGCAATCGATAGCAGGTGCCCCACACCGGAGCGCAATCACGCCGAGAGTTACCGAAGATGTGGACCGTCGAGGGCGTGGGGAACCGCTACAGCGACTCGAGAAGCGCAGGAAGGTCGGTGGCAATGGCCGCCTGATCGACGTGTGCTGTCGCTCGCGGGTCCGGGTCTCGTCCGTCGACGAGCACCTGAATCACGGCCATTCCCGCCCCCGTAGCCCCCGCGACGTCGGCCTCGATCTCGTCACCGACGTACACCGCCTCCCCAGGAGTGACCGCGAGGGCCTCGAGAATCGCCTCGAAGGCCCGCGGGTCGGGTTTGCCAGCCTCGAGTTCACCCGTCACGAGCGCTGCATCGAAGCGATCCACCCACCCCAGCGTACGCAACTTGTCGCGCTGGGCCCTGACCGGGCCGTTGGTGAGCAAGCCGACGCGATAGCCCGCCCGGAGGTCCGCGAGCATCGCCTCCACGCCGGGGAGGGGCTCGAGCGCGCTGGCGATCGTCTCGCGGTAGGCCGTGGCCACGGCCCCGGGGTCGACGTCACCCCCTGCGTCCCGGTCCTCGAGGAGATCCCGGAAAATGGGTTCGCGGCTCTCCTGTGTCAGGTTCCGGCGATGGGCCTCGAGGTAGTCCTCCCGGGAGAGCGACGGGGCACCCGCGGCCGCAGTCGCGTCCTGGAGGATCGTCGCCCGGTCGCGGTTGGGGACCGCGAGCGTGTAATCGAGGTCGAAGACGACGGCCCGTACCATGTGGGAGTGAGGGGCCTGGAAGGGTTTGAACCTACTGGAGTGATTCTGGGGTGTTCGGACTGGAGTGAGCCGCGAGCGGTCGATCCGTCAAGTAGGCTCCGAGTTGCAACCTGCCCTCTCGAGTGTCGCCGAGAACGAAAGCGTTGATAGGGGAACGCGATAGTAATCAATCAATGAGCACCTGGAAGCGCGATTTTGCCAGCGGGCTGATCGTGCTCGGACCGATCCTCGCCACGCTGTTCATCCTGTACGTGCTCTATGGCTACCTCTCCTCGGTCACCCCCGGACTCTTCATCGACGCCGAACTCCTCGAGTCGACCCTGCCGTGGCTGGGCGAGAGCGGGCGAGAGCATCTGGCCAGTCTGCTTCGCGTGCTCACCCTCGTCGCGCTCCTGGCGGCGCTCACGCTCGCCATCGGCTATCTGATGCGGACGACGGCGGGCGACCTCGCAGAGACGGCACTGGACAACGCCGCCAACCGCGTTCCCGGCGTGCGGTTGGTCTACAACGCCTCCAAGACCGCGACCGAGACCGC
>LKND01000059.1 GCA_001564275.1 Natrialbaceae archaeon Tc-Br11_E2g14
ATCCTGGCGCTGATAATGTTCACCCTTTCGATCACGCTAGGGACGGTCAACTTCTTGACGACGATTCATCGCTCCCGCGCCGAGGGACTGGGCCTGTGGAACATGCCGATGTTCACCTGGTCCTGGCTGCTCACGGTCTGGATGATGCTCTTTGCGTTCGCTGCGCTGCTTGCAGCGCTGCTGTTGCTCGCGACCGACCGCATCCTCCTGACACAGTACTTCGCGACCGACCAGGGGTCGGGGCTGCTGTGGGCCCACATCTTCTGGTTCTTCGGGCACCCCGAGGTGTACATCGTCTTCTTCCCCGCCCTGGGGATCATGTTCGAGACGTTCCAGACCTTCTGTGGTCGACGGCTGGTTGGCCGGAAGTGGGTCATCATTTCGTTGGTCCTGGTGACCGTTCAGTCGTTCCTCGTCTGGATGCACCACATGTTCCTGACGACCATCAACCTCGAGATCAAGACCCTGTTCATGGCGACGACGATCGGGATCTCGCTGCCCTTCGACCTCATGGTGTTCGCGCTGATCTACACCATGATCAAGGGCCGAGTCCGGTTCACGACGCCGTTCCTGTTCAGCCTCGGGGCGCTCGTGCTGTTCATTCTCGGCGGCATTACGGGGGTCTTCCTCGGGGCCGTCGTGCTCGACTACGAGTTCCGTGGCACCTACTGGGTCGTCGCTCACTTCCACTACGTGATGGTCTCGGGCGTCACCGCCCTCATTGCGGGGCTGTACTACTGGTGGCCGAAGATCACGGGGAAAATGTATTCGGAAACCTGGGGGAAGATCAACTTCGCGGTCTACTTCATCGGATTCAACCTGCTTTACTTCCCGATGTTCCTGGCCTGGGAGACGCCACGCCGTGTCTTCCACTTCGCCCCGGAGATGCAGATCTACCACCAGCTGGCGACGGTGGGCGCGTTCGTCTTCGGCGCGTCGTTCCTGATCATGTTCTACACCCTCGGCAAGAGCCTCGTCTCCGGACCCGACGCCCCGGACAACCCGTGGGAGTTCTCCCGGACGGCGGAGTGGGCCATCCCCTCGCCACCACCACTCGAGAACTGGGACGGCCGACCGAGCTACGCGAGTGGGCGTCTCGAGTTCGTCGAAGACACCCCTGCCGCGACTGACGGGGGGACCCGCACCAGTGCCTCCACGTCGACCTCGACGGGGACGGCAACCGGCACGGGCCTGGCCACGGCCGAGAGTGCTGCGCTTGCCGAGCACTACGGACACGGTCACGAAGAGGAACACGCCGACCACGCGAGCATCTGGCCGTTCGGGATCGGCCTCTCGACGCTCGTGCTGTTCCTCGGTATCTCGGGACTGACACCGTTCGTCGCCGAATTCGCCCAGGGCACCGGCGCTGACATCGCGCCGGATACGGATCCGAACATCCTGTATCCGATCGTGAGTATCGTCGGGCTCGGCATGCTGTTGTACGTCCTCTGGCAGTTCGGCATGGAGTCGTTCAGCGCACCCGAGATGGCCGTCGCCGAACGCTGGCCATTCGAGGGCGTCGGCAACACGAAACTGGGGCTGTGGTTCTTCCTGGCCTCCGACGTCGTGGTGTTCGGTGCAGCCCTGGGTGCGTTCGTCTTCATGCGTCTGCACATGGGCTGGGGCGAGTGGACGACGGTCCCGCCAGTGGCGTGGCCCGGCCTGCTCAATACCTACATCCTGTTGACCTCGAGTTTCACGGTCATCCTCGCACTGGTGATGGCCGAACGGGGCAACAAGAAGGGGCTGATCGCGACCCTCGGGTCGACGCTTCTGCTGGGACTGACGTTCATGGGTGTGAAAGCCTGGGAGTACAGCACCAAGTTCGCCGAAGGTGACTACTGGTTTAGCGGGGTCGAGTACTCGATCTACTACGTGACGACTGGTCTTCACGGCCTGCACGTCATCCTCGGCCTCTTGGTGGCCGGGTTCATGATCTACAAGGTCGCGATGTACAACGCCTACCTGGAGGACCCGGATGCCGTGGAGCACTTCGGACTCTACTGGCACTTCGTCGACATCGTGTGGGTGTTCCTGTTCCCGCTGTTCTACCTGATGTAGGTCAGCGGGTTCGGTTCGGTCGGTTGCAGAGTTTTGCGGTTGTGACGTCCCCGGTTGTGGGCACCATCCGCACGAAAATCGCTCATTATCCCGTGGAAGACCGCCCGCTCACCAGCGGCGATGTAGGTCCTCCTGATACGGTTTACTGTAGTCTCTTACCGGTGATTGCCGACCCGGTATGGGCAATCACCGGTAAAAAGTCACAGCAATCCGTATGAAATCCTCGAAACAGTGATCTTCAAGGGTCAAGAGCACTCACTCGAGATAGACAATCAATGGCCGCCACTCGAGTGTTCGCCACCCCCTCGGGTCCCCTCATCGCGACGCTTGCCCTGGTGCTCTCGATTCTCGTCGTGAGTGGCACAGGCCCAGTGGCAGCGACAGGCATGGTTGCAGGCGGGGAACCAGTCGAACCCGGTGGGGACGCTGCAGCAATCGCCATCGAGGACGGCTTGCAGAACGACACAGGGACTGTCGAGGTCGTCCTCCGGCTCGAGGACGTCACCGGGCTGGAGGCGGCGTCACTCGACGACCAGGCAACCGTCGAGGAACTCGAGGATCACGCGACCGAGAGCCAAGAGCCCATCGAGCGCCACGCGACCGACCACGAGGGCGTCACCGTTCTCGAGACGTTCTGGCTCGCGAACGCGATGTTGCTCTCGGTCGACACAGAGGTGGTCGATCTCGAGACGTTCGAGCAGTTCGAGGACGTGGAGGCGATCCACGAGAATTACGCCGTCAACACGCCGGAGCCGCCGAGCGGCGAACGAGCCGAACCGACGCGTGACCGGGCGACGGCGGAGATCGACATGATCGACGTGCCGGCGGTCTGGGCGGACCTTGACGCCCGCGGTGAAGGTGTTCGCGTCGCCGTACTGGACACGGGGGTGGAGGCGAGCCACCCTGACATCGATCTCTACACCGAGGATCCGGACGACCCGACGTATCCCGGTGGCTGGGCCGCGTTCGACAACGAGGGATCCAAAATCGAAGGGGCGACACCCAACGACGACGGTACCCACGGGACCCACGTGACGGGAACAGTGGCCGGCGGGAACACGACGGGGACCGCCATCGGGGTCGCCCCCGAGGCCGAGGTCATCCACGGACAGGTGCTCGGCGACGATGGAGGCACCTTCGCTCAACTGCTCGCAGGCCTCGAGTGGGCCGTCGTCTCCGACGCCGACGTCATCAACCTGAGTCTGGGTATCGACGGCTACGCCGACCCGCTGATCGACCCGATCGAACATGCCGAGGCCAGCGGCGCGATCGTGATCACTGCGATCGGCAACGAGGGACACGGAACGTCGAACTCACCGGGAAATATTTATGACACGACGAGCGTCGGGGCCGTCGACCTCAGGGGCGAGGTCGCTCCCTTCTCGGGTGGCGAAACCGTCTCTCGAGCGGACTGGGCCGAGCCTCGGGATGACTGGCCGGAGACGTACACGGTGCCGACAATCACGGCCCCCGGTGTGAGCGTCGTCAGTGCTCACCCCCTCGGTTACGCCCGGAGTTCGGGGACGTCGATGGCAGCCCCCCACGTCGCTGGCACTGTCGCACTCTTGCTCGAGATCGACGAGGACCTGACCGCGGATGAAGTCGACGCAGCGATATACGGAACGGCGTGGCACCCCGATGGATCGGTCGACGATCGGTACGGTCACGGTGTCCTGAACGCGTCGATGGCGGCCGAACACGTCGCCGGAACGACCGAGGGTGACACGCCATCGCCGGCAGTCGACGGCGAACCGGTTGACAGTGAGGACCAACCCCACGATGGCGACGATGGGGACACGGTCGACGCCGATCCGGAGAACGAACAGATGGACGACGGGGCTGGGACGACGCTCGAGGGTGCACCCGCTTCGCGTCCCGGTTCCCTGGCGATTCCGGCGTTCGCACTCGCCATGGGCGGTTCGCTGGTGGTTCTCGTTCGGGCGCTTCGAGGGGCCGGTTCCGGAGAGACTCGGCGGTGAGTCTGCCCTCGAGGCGTTGACGCGGACGTGGCTCCGGCTGGAATATCGAGTGGTCGCCTGGAACGTAGGCCCACCAAACAGACGTCGGCCCGGCCGGGTCACCCAGCCCAGACCAATGCGTAGATGAACGTGAACATGAAGTAAGTCATGAAGACGGTGACCGCCGCCTTGACGTGGAACGTAAAGAGTTCGAACTCCTCGTCCTCGCGCTGGGCCTCGAAGACCTCGCGTTCTTCGTCCGTACACATCTCATCGTGGACCGTTCCGACGTGATAGTGTAGGTACTCCTCGGTCCGGAACGGGCGGTCACAGTACGGACATCGGTGGGGCGGCTCGTCCCCAGGCACGTCGTACTCGAGGTCCGTGACCGATTCGGCGAACATCACAGGAACCTATGGCACGATCAAAAAAGTGTCTACCGGTCCACTCGAGTCGACAATTTCATCGACGCAAAGACAAGTGAGAGGGGAGACCGAGCAGTTTGAGTGCGTCGCCGGCCCGAATCGTGAAATCCCCCCTCAGTCGGGCACGTATACCGGCTCCATCGCCGGTAGCGACACCAAATAGAGGCTCAACATCGTGAAACAGATCATCACGATAATGAACGGATACTGGCTCCTGATCGCCTGGAGCTTCCCCGGGAACAGTTCGATGGAAACCGCGTGCGCGATCCATACTGCGATGACGTGACCGATCAGGATGCCCGCGATTTCGACGTAGCCGAACCAGGAGGTGAGCGCGAGCTGTGTCGGATTTGGATCCGGATTGAGTGGCGCACTGAGCGCACTCAGGAAGGCAGGCCACAGCGAAATCGAGAACCCGAGGTAGTGAGCCACGTGATAACCGGCCGCGATGGCCAGCAGCGGCGGGGCGTACCGGATGGCCAGGTATCGCCGGGAGAGGTACGTCCTGGCTCTGGCACGCGTCCAGCCGGCGGCCGTCCAGTACATCCCACAAAAGAAGGCGTAGCCGGCGACCAAGAGGAGGAGATAGACGACTGCGGGCGGGAGGCCAACCCACACCAGTTGTTCGACCGTCCAGATGCCCGGAGGCGTGACGATGAAGCCGCTGTAGGTCAGTTCCCAGACGAGCACGAGGGCGAATCCGACCGTCGAGAGGTCCGTGATCACGTCGTCGTCTCGGAGGCGAGCGCCCGGCCAGCGAAGTGACAGGCCGTCGTCGGTCCGCTGTATCGGGGCGACGGCACCGTAGAGTCTGAACCAGACCGACAGTGGGTCCCCTCGTTTGAACCACACCTGGGGGGAGAACGCGGCCGCGCCCAGAAGCGTGAACGCGGTGTAGCCCAGGATGACCATCGTCAGGATCCAGGGCGTCGAGACAAGTGGGGCGACCACCTCGAGCCACACGAATCCGAGCAAGGCGACGACGGCTGGCCAGGAACCCAGCCAGTCGGGGTAGGGAAGGTTTCGCGCGGGGAGGGCGGTTGCGATTTGGCGCCAGGGATTGAGCAACGGCCACGGGTTCCCAACGGTGTAGGCGGTGAGGGTGAAGATTGCCCGCACCCCGACGAAGGTGACGAGCACCGTAGCACTCGTGAGTCCGATTCCCTGTGGCCCCTGGAACCCAACGTACACGAGTCCGACGAGGACGAGCACGCCGAACGTGCCGCCCAGAAGCGACACCGCACGCTCGAGTTGACCGGTGTCGACTCCCACGCTCTGGGTGTGAATCTCGTGGACGAACTGCCGGTCGGTGACGAACATCGTCAACAGCGCCGAGGCGCCGACGACCCCAGCTCCAGTGGCGAGATACAGCCAGGTTGGCACGGTCACGTCACCAGGATCCTCGGAGAGACCAACGACGACGTTACTGGCCGAGGCAAGTCCGGCTGCCGCACCGAGAGCACACCCGACGACCACCAGTACCACGGCCAGTCGGCAAGCGGGAACCGTCGGCCACGTCATTGCCAGGATCGAGGGACCCAACGGACAAGATGGTGTCGTTTGCCCGGCCACCGTGGCGTCGAACGGCGTGTCACAATCGGTCGCTCGAGCGACCAACCCGCCGCCCCGAACGGACATGAGGAAGGTATAAGTGTGCGTCTCCCCGATGACTCACCAATGTCGAGCGTACGGACCTATACGATCATCTACGTCCTGCTGTTGGTCCTGGGGACGGCCAAGTTCGTGTTCTTCGAACTGCCCTTCGCCTACGAGGTGGCAATGGGGGCGACCATCGTTCTGGCGGTCATCAAGTCACTGTTGATCGCTGGCTGGTACCAGCACCTGGTCGACGAACCGCGATCGGTCACCTACGTTATGGTCATCGCCGTCTTCATGGTGTTCTTACTCACCATCGCGGCCGGCTTCTCGATCACGTAAGGGTCCGTCTTTTCTCGTTTGCGAATCCCCGAGCGGTGCTGGTGTGAGGACAGTGAGCTGTGCCCAGTCGTGACGACCCGCCAGGTTTCCAGTGTCGTCACTTGATGCCGGATTGTGAGGCCAATGAATGGCAGAGACCCGCCCCTTGCAATGCCCGATGGGCGACCGTTCGTGAAGACAGCAACCAGATCGCGTGCGGCGTGACCGCTCGAGCCTTACTCGTTGACAGCTGGTCGAAAACTGGACGGCGAGTGGTATCTTCGGTTTGCCTCGAGGCCGCGGCGACGTTCTGTGGTCATCGAGAGTCACAGTATTCCGCCGAGGCTGTCACGACGATTATTGCCGCCAGGGACCGTTGTCAGCCCATCAACAGCAACATGACGACCGCAATCAGGCCCAGGAAGCCGAGAATCAGACTGGCAACGACGACGCCGACCGCCGTGTTGCCGAACCGATCCCGAGCGGCGAAGAAGGCACCGAAGAACACGTAGCCGAGCAAGACGGCTCCACCGACTCCCATCACGAGGGGTTCGATGAAGCCGAGTTCGAGGAACTCGCCCTCGCTAACGAGCAAGACGACACCGACGAGAAACGCCGCCATGAGTCCAACGAAGCCGATAGTCCAGGTTGATGGCGAGTTTGCCAGGGACACGAATAGGCTCTCTTCGGTTTCGACTCGGTCCGACCAATCCGCGTACTTACTCCGGGTGCCAGCGTGACCACTCGGGGTCGCTCGTTGGCCCATCCGGGTCATCACCGCGACGGTAGCGATCACGAGCGCACCCATCAGGAGCGTACTTATCAGGTAGATTTCTGGCATGCGAGCCTCTCTTGAGAACTGGTAGTGACTTCGCCCATATATATCCTGTAGTTGTGCCGTCGAGGGCTGGGAAACTGGCGTCCCGAGTGACTACAGTCACAACTGATACGGATTGCTGTAACTTTTTACCGGTGATTGCCGACCCGGTATGGGCAATCACCGGTAAGAGACTACAGTAAACCGTATGAAACGATTCACATACTGATCGCCGACTCATCTGGCGGTCAGGTGTGCAATGACTTTCAGTGGCTACTCTAGTGATCGCCGAGTGCACGGCTCTGGTGCTCATCCGAACGTGCGGACACGCCCTACAGGATGCGCTTTCCGAAGGCACTCGCCGCGAGTTCGGCCGCCATCTCACCGGTCTCGTTGCCCTCGTCGAGGATCGGGTTCACCTCGACCACGTCCATCGATCTGAGGACATCGTGTTCGTGGTCCCACTCGAACACCTGCTCGAGAGCAGAGTGAGCCTCCCTGTAAGTGACGCCACCTCTGACGGGCGTGCCCACACCAGGTGCCACCTTTGGGTCGAGCCAGTCGAGATCGAGACTGACGTGGATCCCGTCTGTTCCCGCCGTCGCGACCTCGAGTGCGTCTTCGACGACGGCCGTAATTCCCCGCTCGTCGATATCTGACATCGTGAACGCCGTCATGTCGCTGTCACGGACGAGTTGCCGTTCCCGCTCGTCGACACTCCGCAGGCCGACGTAGGCGATCGACGCCTCGCGAACGCGCGGGGCGTGCGCCCATTCGAGGTCCCCGAAAAGACCACGTCCGAGAACGGCGGCGATTGGCATCCCGTGGACGTTGCCACTTGGTGACGTCGTCGGCGTATTGATGTCCGCGTGGGCGTCGAACCAGACCGCCCCGAGGTCTGCGTCCCGTGACGCGCCACGCATGCTACCGATGGCGATCGAGTGATCCCCACCCAGCACCAGCGGGAAGGCGTCTGCTTCGAGGGCCGCCGTCACCGAGTTGGTTACGCGGCGAGTGACGTCCTCGACCTCTCGGAGAAATTTTGCGTTGCCCTCGCGGGGTTGGTCGGCATCCGGGTCGCGCTCTTCGGCCCGGGGGATCAGGAGGTCCCCCTGATCGACGCAGGTTGCACCGGTCTTCTCGAGTTCGCCAGCCAGGCCGGCGTACCGGATCGCCGAGGTCCCCATGTCGACGCCCCGGCGGTCGGCCCCGTAGTCCATCGGCGCGCCGATGAGGTGGATCGTTCGTGCCATACCACGGGTTCGCCCAGACGACCTTTAATTGAACCGACTTGCGTACGCCACTCCTCGCCCGACAGCGGGCGGGTTGTCCGACATGGTCCCCGGAGTATGCACGTCGGAAGCTTTAGGTTTAGACGTGACTAAATCAGGGCATGATGCTGAGTGACGTCATGGAAGACTACCTCAAGGCGATCTACCAGCTCGAGCGAGGCCACGACGACCGCGTCAAGACCTCAGCCATCGCCGAGGAACTCGACGTCACGCCGCCAACGGTCACCAGTATGCTCGAGAAACTCGAGGACCGGGAGCTGATCGACCGCAAGAAATACCACGGCGTCACCCTCACCCCGGAGGGCGAAACAGTCGCTCTCGAGGTCATCCGTCACCATCGGCTGCTCGAGGCCTACCTGACCGAACATCTCGATTACGACTGGTCGGAGGTACACGACGAGGCCGATCGACTCGAACATCACATCAGCGAGGACTTCGAGGACCGTGTGGCAGCAGCCCTGGGCGAACCAGAGGTCGATCCCCACGGAGCCCCGATTCCCGGAGCCGACCTCGAGCCACCGCAGCAGCCGACCGGCCGCACGCTCTCGGAATCGGCGGCCACGGATCGGGTGGTAGTCAGGGAGGTCGCCGACGACGATCCCGAGGTGCTCTCGTATCTCTCCGACCACGGCATCGAACCGGGTGTCACCCTCGAGATTCGAGAGGTGGCTCCCTTCGGCATGTTCACCGTGATGCCAGTCGGTGACGAGCGTGCTGAGGCGGTGTCCCTCCCGAGTGAGGTCGCCAGGCACATTCGCGTCGGGGAGGAAGTGCCGGCCGAATAATGAACGATCGTGCTCGACACCCTGCCGTGGAGGGCCCGTAACCCAACGAGTATGCATAGCCATCGAGACGGACTGTAAGATGAGTAGCCACCGAGACGGACTGAAACTGATGAATCGAACCCGAACCCCGTTGCTGGAACCACATCGATGAGGACAGTTCACACCTACGGCCTGCCACGGTGGCTCCTCGCCATCGGCCCGATCACAATTCTCTCGGCCGTCTTCGTCACCATGTACGTGACCTCGCCGTTTGGCAACGTGGCGGAGCTCGCCCAGGCGAGCACCCTCGAGATCCTCTGGATGTTGACGCTCATCGGCCTCCTCGCAGGAATCGTGCCCGTCGCCATCGGGATGTTGTGGTTCCCGTTCATCCGCGGACTGGATCACCGGCTGTTGCACGCGTTCCTCGCGCTCGCTGGCGGTGTACTGGCGTTCATCGCGGTCGAGATGACCGAGGAAATTTTCGAAAACGCCGCTGCCGTCGACACCTCCGTTCCCCTTGCGGGTCGCTCACTCGAGGGGGCGATCCTGGCCTGGCCTGTTGCCCTCCTGGGAATCCTCGGGACCTTCGCGGTGATGTACGTCATCAGTCGGTGGCGACAGCGGACGATGGTGGCTGCCGACCGGAGTGGGCTGGAGATTGCGTACCTGGTGGCCCTGGCGCTCGGCCTCCACAGCATCGGGGAGGGACTGGGTATCGGCGTCGCGTTCATTCGGGGTGACGGGACGCTCGTGACCCTATTGGTGCTCGCGTTTATCCTCCACAACGTCATGGAGGGGCCGACGATCGTCGCGGCAGTTGCCAAGGATCGAGCGACGCCGCCGCTCAGACACTTCGCCGCGATGGGGATCATCGCCGGCGGCCCCGTCATCCTCGGCGGGTGGATCGGTAGCTTCGGAGAGGCCCCCCTGCTCGCAGTCCTGTTCTTCGCCATCGCCGTCGGTGCCATCCTGCAAGTGCTCCTCGAGGTGGCCGATCTGATCCGCTTCGACGCGAGAGTGCTGACGCGCCACAACGCCTCGGCGTTCGTGTTAGGCTTCGTCCTCATGTTCGTCCTCGAGGACGTCCTCACCGAGGTCCTCCTCGAGGGGTGGCTGGTCCCTGCGTGAGCCATCGTCCCACACACCCATCAGTTATTTGACCATCTGCGACCAAACCGCTTCCATGACAGTTACCGAGAGTGCGATCGATCCGGAGGCGCTGGCTCGGTTGCCGGAGTTCTATCACCCTGTCGTTTCGCCCGACGGAACCGAAATCGCATGCTACTACGACGTACACGGTCGTAACGATCTGTACCTGATCGATCGCGAGACCGGCGATCTGGCGCAGGTCACCGACGGTGAGGTGCCCAGAAGTGCGCGCTGGCACGTCTGCTGGGCTCAGGACGGCTCGGCGGTCTATTACCACCTGGACGATGCCGGCGACGAGCAGAACGACATCGCCCGGTGGGTCCCCGGCGACGGAACGGAGACGGTCCTCGAGGTCGACGGGCAGGCGATCATCATGGACACGACCCAGGACGGCCGCCACGTGCTCTACGCCAGCGACGAGGGCGAGCAGTTGAACCTCTACCGATTCGATACCCAAACCGGCGACGCCGAACAGGTAACGACCGCCCCGAGTCCCGTCATGATGGGCGTGTTCGGGCCAGCGGACGACCGAATCGCCTACCAGACGAACGAGCGTGACGCCCTCGAGAACCGTGACGTCTACGTGATGGCAGCCGATGGCACCGACAAACGGCGCCTCGAGATCGGCGTGGTGGGCTCAGAAACGAGCGTCGTCGGTTGGCATCCCGAGGGCGATCGGCTCGTCGTTTCGGACAACGGCGAGGGCCTCCGCCGGGTCGGCCTGTACGACCTCGGGACCGACGACGTGGTGTGGTTCGGCCCCCACGACGCCGAGGAGTCGCCCGTCGGCGTCTCCCCAGACGGCCGGTATCTGGTCGCTACCAGAACGCGACGGGGCGCGACGGTGCCTGTCGTGTACGATCTCGAGGGCACCAGCGAGGAGCAAACACGCGGACGCGAACTCGAAGTGCCCGAGGGCGTGGCCTCGTTCTCAGTCGGTCGTGGGATGGCGTTCGTAGACGAGCGAACGATCGTCTTCGCTCACTCCCGCCCGGACGCCCGCAAGGAACTCTACGAGTACGACCTCGAGACGGACGACTCGTCCGTGGTGCTCGAAGCGAGTTACGACGATGTCGATCCAGATGGCTTCGTCGACGCCGAGTACGTGACCTACGAGAGCGAGGACGGCCGCGAGATCGGTGGACTGCTGTACGATCCGCGGAACGGCCCCGCCCGTTCGGCCGACGAGCAGGTGCCCGCGGTGGTCCACGTCCACGGCGGCCCACATTCGAGGTACTCGAAATCGTTCAACCTGATGGCCCAGTTCCTCGCCACGCGCGGGTACGCCGTCTTCCAGCCCAACTATCGGGGATCGACCGGGCGCGGTCGCGAGTTCAAACAAGCCATTCTCGGTGACTGGGGCGGGATGGAACAGGTCGACATCGCCGCCGGCGGTCGCTGGCTCGAGGGACGCGAGTGGATCGACGAGGATCGTGTCGCCGTCTACGGTGGGAGCTACGGCGGTTACTCGGTGTACTGCCAGCTGACGATGCACCCCGACCAGTGGGCCGCAGGCATTGCCTCGGTCGGGATCACCGACCTGCATCGCCTCTACGAGGAGGACATGGCCCACTTCCAGTACATCCTGCGCCAGCAGATGGGCGACCCCGAGGACGACGACGAACTGTGGCGCGAGCGCAGTCCCATCGAACACGTCGACGACCTCGAGGCACCCCTCAGCATCGTCCACGGCGTCAACGACCCCCGGTGTCCGATCGACCAGGCCCGCCTGTTCAGAGACGCCATGCTCGAGTGCGGGTTCAGGGAGGGCGAGGACTTCGAGTACAACGAACTCGGCGCGGAGGGCCACGGGTCGACGGACATCGAACAGAAGGTCCGCAAGTTCGACCTGCTCGATGACTTCCTCGAGCGGCGGCTATAGATTGCCCGTCTGGTAGCTCACTGTCGATCCTGGAAACGCAACGATTTACTATGGTCGTCAATAATTGCCAAAACAGGAACGACACCCCCGTCTGACCATCGGATTTAAGCAAATCAATTACCAAGGTTTCACTATGTCATCGATCGAACTAACCCCGAGCCAGAAGAAGATTTTGCGCGCACTCACCAATCTCCACTCCGAAGACGAGGACGCGATCAAGGGCGAAGAGATCGCCGAGCAGGTCGATCGGAACCCGGGCACCATCCGCAACCAGATGCAGAGCCTGAAAGCCCTCCAGCTCGTGGAGGGTGTCCCAGGCCCCAAAGGCGGGTACAAACCCACGGCCGCCGCCTTCGAGGCCCTCGAGATTCAGCAGATGGACGACCCGGCTGCCGTCCCGCTTATTCACGATGGAGAGCCCGTCGAGGGAATCATCGTTGAGGAGATCGACCTCTCGAGTGTCCACCACCCGAAACTCTGTCGCGCGGAGATTCACGTCCAGGGGTCGATGAGCGACATTCACGACGGGGATACCGTCGTCGTCGGTCCGACGCCGCTGTCGAAACTGAAAATCGAGGGTGAACTCGATGGGAAAGACGACACGAACAACATCCTGATTCTCCGCATCAACGACATGATCGCGCCCGCCGAGGAACCGGCACACTGATCCCCGGCGGGACGCCACCGAAACGAGGAGTTGGAGCATCGGGATACGAAACCGTTCTCGAAAGCCCGCTACCTCTAGGGGTCCGGAGATGAGGGATTGGCTGACGCACTCGAGTGTCTGATCCGACCTCCTGTCCTCGCTTTGCCGTGAGTGCCCGTATCGAGTCGCCAGTCATCGGGAGCAGGGTACAGCGAATCCAATGAGTCGATCGCCTCTCAAGCGTTCGGCCCCAACCGAAAGCCGAACCTCACAACGGACAGTCTCGAGCGGTCGGGACGTGGATCGGCTTCGGGCTTCGAGCTTCGAGGGGGCGTTGGGATGTGGTTCAGCGCTCGTCGTCGGATGCCGATTCCTCGTTGGTTCCCGATTCGTCGTCAGCATTCCCAGCCAGTGATGCAGGGATGACGTCCACGCTCGCAACCGCATCGCCCGTCTCGACGTCCATCAGCGTCACACCCATGGTGTTACGCCCGACCGTCGAAATCTCGCCGGCCCGCGTTCGCATGATCTGCCCGCGCTCGCTCATCGCAACCAGCTCGTCGCCCTCGGTGACCGCCTCGAGGGCCGTCACCGGGCCGTTTCGCTCGTTGGTCTTGATGTCGATCAGCCCCTTGCCGTACCGGGATTGGGTTCGATAGGCCGAGAGCAGGGTTCGCTTCCCGTACCCGTTCTTTGTCACCGTCAAAAGCGCGCGATCATCACCCTCGACCGTCGACGCGAGGCCGGCAACGGCGTCGTCGTCATCGAGTTTGATGCCGTTGACACCGCGGGCGGTACGTCCCATGGCTCGGGCCTCGCTCTCGTCGAAGCGGATCGTCATTCCCGCTTCGGTACCGATGAGGAGGTCGGCCTCCCCGTCGGTCACCTCGACGTCGACCAGTTCGTCGCCGTCCTCGAGTTTGGCGGCGATGATCCCCGTCGAGAGAATGTTCTCGAACTCGGTTCCGGACGTGCGCTTGACGTAGCCGTTTCGAGTGACCATCGTGACGTACTCGTCCTCGCCGAACGCGTCGGTGTCCACGATGGCCGTGATGTTTTCACCCGGATCGAGATCCAGGATGTTGACCGCGGATTTCCCACGTGCCGTTCGTCCCATCTCGGGAATCTCGTAGGTTTTGAGCTGGTAGACCTGTCCGTGGTTGGTAAAGCAAAGGAGGTAGTCGTGGGTGTTCGCCCGGAAGACCGTCGTCACGCGGTCGTCCTCCTTGACGTCCGCCCCGATGATCCCCTTGCCGCCGCGACCCTGCGCGTCGAAGTTCTCGATGGGCATCCGCTTGACGTAATCGTCTTGGGTCATGACGACGAACACCTCCTCCTGTGGGATCAGGTCCTCGTGGGTGACCGTCCCCTCGTCCTCGATGATCGAGGTTCGGCGGTCGTCGTCGTACTCGGCTTTGATCTCGCGGAGTTCGTCTTTGATGACCTCGAAGAGGGCCTCGTCGGTCTCGAGGATCGCCTCGAGGCGTTCGATTTCGGCGGTGACACCTTCGTACTCGTCCTCGATTTCGGCCGCCTCCATCGAGGTGAGGCTCCCAAGTTGCATCCGGACGATGTGTTCGGCCTGGGGTTCCGAGAAGTCGTAGGTCGCCATCAATCCGCTTCGGGCCTCGTCCCGATCTTCGGAGTCCTGGATCAGGTCGACGACGTCGTCGATATTCTCGAGAGCTTTCAGTCGTCCTTCGAGAATGTGAGCGCGGTCTTTCGCCTCACCCAGGTCGTACTCGCTGCGCCGGCGAACAACCTCCCTGCGGTGGGCGACGTACTCCGCGAGGGTTTCCTTGAGGCTCAGGACCTTTGGCTGCCCATCGACCAGCGAGAGGTTGATCACGCCGAAGGTTCGCTCGAGATGGTTCTCGAGGAGTCGATTCTTGACAACGTCGGTGTTCGCGCCTCGCTTGAGTTCGATGACGATGCGTACCCCATCACGGTCTGACTCGTCGCGGAGGTCGGAGATGCCCTCGAGGTCGCCCTCGTGGACGTCGTCAGCGATCCGCTCGACGAGGCGTGCCTTGTTCGCCTGGTAGGGGACCTCGGTGACGACGATCCGTTCGCGGTCGTTGTTGAACTCCTCGACCTCGAATTCGGCGCGGACGCGGATACGCCCGCGGCCGGTCTTGTACGCCGAGTAGATCGCGTCCCGGCCGACGATGTTGGCACCGGTCGGGAAATCGGGTCCCTTGATGTGCTCCATCAGGTCCTCGACGGTCGCGTCGGGGTTGTCGATCAGTTCGATCGTCGCATCGATGACCTCCCCGAGATTGTGCGGCGGGATGTTCGTCGACATCCCGACCGCGATGCCCGAGGAGCCGTTGACGAGCAGATTCGGGAACGCCGCCGGCAGGACGTCCGGTTCCTGGAGGCGGTCGTCGTAGTTCGCCGAGAAATCCACGGTATCCTTCTCGATGTCCTCGAGTAACTCCTCGGCGATGGCGTCCATCCGGGCCTCCGTGTACCGCTGGGCCGCGGGCGGGTCGCCGTCCATCGAACCGAAGTTCCCCTGGCCGTCCACGAGGGGGTACCGCATCGAGAAATCCTGGGCCATCCGGACCAGGGTGTCGTAAATCGCCTGGTCGCCGTGTGGGTGGTAATCACCCATCGTCTCCCCGACGATCGAGGAGGACTTCCGGTGGCTCGAGCCACTCGAGACGCCCATCTCGTGCATCGCGTAGAGGATGCGCCGGTGGACGGGCTTGAGGCCGTCCTCGACCCGTGGGAGGGCACGGCCGGCGATGACGCTCATCGCGTAGTCGATGTAACTCTGCTCCATCTCGTCTTCGATGCGGACGGGTTCGACAGCGGCCGCCTCGATGTCCGTCGGATCGGGAATATCCGAACTCATCGCCCGAGGGCACCTCGCGATCGGTTACTTCGTCGCTGCATCGATTGATATCGGTGTGTAGCGCCGTTCATGAGTAGCATTGCAGGATGGTTCAAATGTCGATCCACTCGGCCTCCGGTGCGTGATCCTTGATGAACTGCTTTCGCGGCCCGACGGCGTCACCCATCAACACCGAGAACATCCGATCGGCGGCCGCCGCGTCCTCGATCGTGATCTGCTTGAGGATCCGGTTTTCGGGGTTCATCGTCGTACTCCAGAGTTGTTCGGGATTCATCTCGCCGAGTCCCTTGAACCGCTGGACCTGGGTCGGGTTCCCGTTGCACTGCTCGGCGACGATTTCGTCGCGTTCGGCGTCGGTCATCGCGTCGTAGGTCTCACCACGATAGCGGATGCGGTAGAGTGGAGGCTGGGTCGCGTAGACGTACCCGCCCTCGAGGAGTGGGCGCATGTGACGGTAGAAGAACGTCAACAGGAGGGTTCGGATGTGGGCCCCGTCGACGTCGGCGTCCGTCGCCATGATGATCTTCTTGTACCTGATGTCCTCGATGTCGAACTCGTCACCGATGCCCGCTCCGATGGCGGTGATGATGTTGCGGATCTGCTCGTTCTCGAGGATGCGATCCAGTCGGTGTTTCTCCACGTTGAGTACCTTCCCGCGGATGGGGAGGACGGCCTGAAATTCGGGATTGCGTGCCTGCTTTGCGCTGCCGCCTGCGGAGTCACCCTCGGCGATGAACAGTTCGGCCTCCTCCGGATCCCGTGTCTGGCAGTCCGCGAGTTTGCCCGGCAAGGACGTGGACTCGAGGGCGGACTTTCGTCGCGTGAGTTCCTCGGCCTTTTTCGCCGCCTTGCGGGCCTTTGCAGCCTCGACGGCCTTCATAATGATGGCCTGAGCGATGTCGGGATTCTCCTCGAAGTGCGTCGAGAGTCCCTCGTGCATCGCACTCTCGACGATGCCCCGGACATCGCTGTTCCCGAGTTTCGTCTTCGTCTGTCCCTCGAACTGCGGGTCGGGGTGTTTGATCGAAATGACCGCCGTGAGCCCTTCGCGGATGTCGTCACCCCGGAGGTTCTCCTCGAGATCCGAGAGCAGGTCGTTCTCGCTCCCGTAGTCGTTGACGACGCGGGTGAGCGCCGTCTTGAATCCGGTGAGGTGGGTGCCGCCCTCTCGCGTATTGATGTTGTTCGCGAAGGCGTGGATCGATCCCTGCAGTTCCTCGGTGGCCTGCATGGCCACTTCGACCTGAATATTTTGTGCCTCGTCCTCGAAGTAAATGATGTCTTCGTGGAGGGCCGAGCGCGTTTCGTTGATATACTCGACGAACTCGCGGATGCCCCCGTCGTAGACGTACGTCTCGGAGACCGGCAGTCCATCGTCGCCGGTCTCTCGTTCGTCGGCGAGGGTGATTCGAACCCCCGAGTTCAGGAAGGCGAGTTCGCGAAGTCGGTTCGAGAGCGTCGAAAACGAGAAATCGGTCGTCTCGAAGATGTCCTCGTCCGGCCAGAATGTGATCTCGGTGCCGGTCTCCTCGTCCGGCTCGAGATCCCGAACCCGCTCCATGTCGCCCTGGGGGTCCCCGCGCTCGAAGGCGTGCTCGAAGACGCCGCCGTCGCGGCGTACGGTGACCTCGAATCGTTCGGAGAGGGCGTTGACGACGGAGACGCCGACGCCGTGGAGGCCACCGGAGACCTGGTAGGACTTGTTGTCGAACTTCCCGCCCGCGTGAAGCACGGTGAGGATCACCTCGAGTGCGGGGCGGTCGTACTCCTCGTGGGTGTCCACCGGGATGCCGCGGCCGTCGTCGGCGACGGTGACTGCGGCGTCCTCGTGGATGGTCACGGTGATGTCGTCACAGTGATCAGCCAGCGCTTCGTCGATGGAGTTGTCCACGACCTCGTAGACGAGATGATGTAACCCTCGTGTATCCGTCGAACCAATGTACATCGCCGGTCGCTTTTGAACCGCTTCCAGACCCTCGAGGACCTGGATTTGCCCGGCTCCGTACTCACTATCCTGAGACATACAAAACCTGCTTGCGGGTAGAGTACGGGGGGTAATAAAAGTCACGTACGCGCGCGAGCGCGCGAATCCCAAGCTGCAGCAGGCTGGAAACCCCAACGATGGGAAGGAGTCTCCGCGCCTGTGTACACCCGCACAACCGGTGGACAATTGGGCCCTCGAGCCATCGGACGCGTGACCGCTTCACTTCCGGCCCGGTAGCACACACCTTTTAGCCCTACCGGCATAATGAACCGACGATGACGTCGCTACAGTCGACACTCGGCGACGAGCCGGGGATCGCCGAGGAACTCGCTGACAACCAGCGAGCGATCTCCATCGCCGAGTTCTTCGAGAAGAACAAACACATGCTCGGCTTCGACAGCGGGGCTCGGGGGCTGGTCACGGCCGTCAAGGAGGCCGTCGATAACGCCCTCGACGCCGCCGAGGAGGCCAGTATTCTCCCAGACATCTACGTCGAAATTCAGGAAGCCGACGACTACTACCGGTTGATCGTCGAGGACAATGGGCCCGGCCTCACCAAGGAATCCCTCCCGAAGGTCTTCGGGAAACTGCTCTACGGGTCACGCTTTCACGCCCGCGAGCAGGCCCGCGGGCAACAGGGGATCGGAATCTCCGCGGCCGTGCTCTACGCCCAACTCACGAGCGGCAAGCCCGCGAAGATCACCAGCAGAACCCAGGGTGCCAGCCAAGCCGAGTACTTCGAACTGATCGTCGACACCGACGAGAACGAACCCGAGATCAGCGTCGAGGAGGCCACCACCTGGGATCGCCCTCACGGCACCCGGATCGAACTCGAGATGGAGGCCAACATGCGCGCCCGCGGGCAACTCCACGACTACATCAAACACACCGCAGTCGTCAACCCCCACGCCCGCCTCGAGTTGCGCGAGCCGAACGCCCACTTCAAGTTCGAGCGGGCGACCGACCAGCTTCCAGCCGAAACCGAGGAGATTCGCCCCCACCCACACGGGGTCGAACTGGGGACGGTCATCAAGATGCTCGCCGCAACCGACTCCCACTCAGTCTCGGGATTCCTCCAGGAGGAGTTCACTCGCGTCGGGAAGAAGACCGCGGACTCCATCATCGACGAGTTCCGAGACCGATACTTCGGTCGCGAGATGGCCTGGACGCCACCCGAAACCCACGAGACCGCCGACGTGGCCGCGGCCGTCGAGGACGCCACGGCGAACAAGGGGGCACAGGCGACGACGGACTTCGCCGAGGGGATCGCCGAGACGGTCTCGAACCGCGAGCGCATCGCCCACCACCAACTCGAGACGATCGTCGACAACGTCGCGGACAACGTGGGCGACGAATACGGTGTCACCTTCGGTTCGACCGTCCGCGAGAACGCCCTCGAGGCGGCCTGGGACGCCATCATCGGTGCCGCTGAGACGGAAGCGGGCGAAGCCGCCGATACCGAGGGGGCCGACACCGGACCCGACGACGGCACCGACTCGAGACTCGTCGCTGACCTCTATCGGCTGAGCGACGAGGCGACCTCGACCCGGAAGGACGACGAGGTCGTCCACGCCTTCGCCGTGCGATTGGCAGCCACTTTTGAGGATCTCGAGGATCGTCGCCACCGACTCACGGCGAAAGCCCTCGAGAAGGCCGTCGGACGGGCCGCGGACCTCACTGAGGAGTACGACGACGTGGCATTCGGCGAGACCGCCCGCGAAAACGTTCGCGAGGCCATCTGGTCGGTGATGGTGACCGTCCCCGACGACCCACCGCTCGTGCGTGAACTCGCCGACTCGCGGGACGCCACGAGCGACCTCGTCGACGGCATGCGCGCGACGAACATCATGGCCCCGCCGACCAGGTGTCTCTCGCCGATCACCGACGAGTTGATCGAGGCTGGCCTCAAGAAGGAGTACGACGCGGACTTCTACGCCGCGGCGACACGCGATGCGGAGGTCTCCGGCGGTGATCCGTTCATCGTGGAGGCTGGCATCGCTTACGGCGGCGACCTACCCGCCGAAGGGTCGGTGGACGTCCTCCGATTTGCCAACCGAGTCCCACTGGTCTACCAGCGCGGTGCCTGTGCGACGACCGACGTCGTCAAGGATATCGGCTGGCGAAATTACGGGCTCGACCAGCCCGGCGGCTCAGGGTTGCCCAACGGCCCGGCGGTCATCATGATCCACGTCGCCTCCACGAACGTGCCATTCACCAGCGAGTCCAAAGACGCCGTCGCGAACGTCCCCGAGATCGAAGACGAGATCGAACTCGCCGTCCGGGAGGCCTCACGGGAACTGAAACGCTACCTCAACAAGCGTCGGTCGATGCAAAAACGCCGGCAGAAACAGAACGTCCTCGGGAAGATCCTCCCCGAGATGGCCGAGAAGGTCGCCGAGGTGATGGACCGCGAGGAACCCGACATCGACGACGCCATCGCCCGCATCATGAACAACGTCCTCGTCGAACGCGAGGTCGAAGAAAACGGCGAAAGCGCCGCAGTAAGGCTGGTCGTCGAGAACCACTCGAGTACGGGCGAGTCTCCGGAGATCACCGACATCGTCAGCGCCGAACCGCAGAACCTCTCAGACGGTGCGTCGGCGGTCGAGGTCGACGGCGAATGGTTCATCTCCTGGAGTCCAGAGGTGCCGGGCGGTGAGGAAGTCGCCCTCGAGTACGAGGTGACGAGTGAGACGACTTTCGACGTCGACGTGAAGGGGATCGAAGCGGAGAAATTGACGGTGACGGACCAATGAGCACGGATACGAACGCGGATGCACGCGAACAGTTGATCGACCTGGCCGCCCAGTTTTACGACCAGTTCCAGCTGGGCGAGATTCCCAGTATGGAGGTACCAACGCGGTCGAAGACCAACATCGAACTCGACGAGGAAGCGAACGTCTGGGTCTACGGCGACCGCACCTCGACGCGCAGTGCGAACTCGGTTCGCGGGGCCCGCAAGCTTCTCAAGGCGGTGTACACGATCGAGTTCCTGGCGAACCAACTCGAGCAGGATCGCTCCTCCACCCTCCGTGAACTGTACTACCTCTCGGAGAGCTGGGACAACACGGAGGCACACTTCAACGACCAGGACGAATCGAACCAGCTCATCGAGGACCTCGAGATCGTGAGCGAGGTTACCCGCGAGGACTTCCACATGCGCCCGGAGGAATCGGGTGCGACGATCATGGGCCCGCTCCACCTGCGCGAGCAGACCCGTCGGGGCGATCGCGAGATCCACTGTCAAGAAGACGTCGGCGAGGGTGGCTACCAGATCCCGAACAACCCCGATACCATCGAGTTCCTCGACACGGATGCCGAGTTCGTGCTCTGTGTGGAGACCGGTGGGATGCGCGACCGCCTCGTGGAAAACGGCTTCGACGACGACTACGGGGCGCTCGTGGTCCACCTCAAGGGTCAGCCCGCACGGGCGACCCGTCGAATTACCAAACGGCTCCACGACGAACTCGACTTGCCGGTTACGGTCTTCACTGACGCGGACCCGTGGTCCTACCGCATCTTCGGCTCCGTCGCCTACGGCTCGATTAAATCGGCGCATCTCTCGGAGTACCTCGCAACCCCCCAGGCCGAGTTCATCGGGATTCAGCCGGCAGACATTATCGAGTACGACCTGCCGACGGATCCGCTGACTGACTCGGACATCAACGCCCTGGAGAACGAACTGACCGATCCCCGGTTCCAGACCGACTACTGGGAAGAACAGATCGAACTGCAACTCGAGATCGAGAAGAAGGCCGAGCAGCAGGCACTCGCGGCACGTGGGCTGGACTTCGTCACCGACGAGTATCTGCCGACGCGCCTCGAGGAGATGGGTGTCGTCTGATCAGGCCGACTCCGGTTCTCGCTCCGCGCGCTCGAGGTCGCCACCAGTGGCGGCGTCGCGATCGATCGCTCCGGTCGCACACGAGCGACAGTAGACGTTGGTCCCGCCATTCGAGGTGATTGGCACACCGAGCAGGCAGAACTCCTCGCGGTAGGTTCGCTCGACGCCCCGCTCGACGCTGTCGTCACAGACTGAACACGGCTTCGACAGGCCGGTGACGGTGCGTTCGTCGACCGAACGAATCCGACCGTTGGACGTGACGCCGTGGCGGTCGGCGAGTCGGCCGCGAACGGGTGGCAAAACCGCGCTCCCGACCACGAACGCCGCGATGGCGACGCCAAACAGGAAGATCCCGGGGCCGCTGAACCCCATCCCGACCCCGATAGCTCCCAACGCGACCGCGACGAGCCAGGTGACGGCCGTCCACCCGATTCCGACCGCCGTCCACTCCATCGACTCGGCGTGTCGATTCGAGGCAAACCCCGGGTCCGCCCGCACCTGTCCGGTGTCGGCCCCAGCTCCCGCGATGCCCTCCGGCCGAAGGATCACGCGCTGGGTCGTGCTGAAATAGCAGTAGGCCGCGTACAGCGCGTTCGCGATCCCCGCTGTCCACCAGATGGTGAACACGGCGATGAGTACGTGCGTATCCGCCTCGCCGAGAGACCGATTGACCATCACGGCGTGGTCACCGAAGTCGTGCTCGAGGTCCCAACCGTCAGCGAGCCCCCGCGAGATTCGGCGTTCGAGAGCCCTCCGGTCCGCTACTGCGGGGCTCGACCCCTCGGCCGGCGATCCCGTTTCACGCGGTCGGTTGCCATCGGTTCCGTCGGGGCCGTCCGCGCCACGAGTGGCGGGACCGCGACAGTCGAACCCGCAATGCTGACAGAAGTTGGCTGGACCAACGAGCTCCTCGCCACAGTCCGGGCAGTACGCGAACGCGCCAGGCTCGGCCTCGGAGTCCATCAGTGGAGACACTCCCGTCAGGAAAGTAAGCGTTGTGATCGTGTGCCTTCGCCGACGTGTCCGCCGGCGTTACTCATCGAGTGCCACGGGGACGCTCCGACGGGCCACATCCACGACGAAGGCTTCCTCGTCGGTCTCGAGCGCTTCGAACGTGTTGTAGTGGATCGGCAAGACGAGGTCGGGACGAATGGTTTCGGCCCAGTCGGCCACGTCGTGTCGATCCATGGTGAAACTGCCACCGATCGGCGGGATGAGGACGTCGATATCGAGGTCCTCGTGGACGGGGAGAACGTCGCTGTCCCCCGGCCAGAACGCACAGACGCCGTCGATCGTGACGCCGAAGCCACAGCCGTCGCCCTCCGGATGAAACGGGGTGCCATCATCGCTGGTGTAGGGACCGTCCGGTTCGTTGTACGCGGGGATGGTAAAGAGGTCGAGCGGGCCGAGGACGAACGTTTCGTCTGCCCGGACGCGTTCGACCTCGTAGGGGAGCTCCGCAGGTTGTTCGTCGACCCGATCGATCGCCTCGGCGTCGACGGCCTCGTGGACGACCACGATGGCCTCCTCGTGGGCCACGCGCCTGATGCCATCGGGGTCATAGTGATCACCGTGGGTGATGAGCACCAGATCCCCGTCCTGGGCCTCGTAATCGTCGAGGACGCCGTACCGACCGGGGTCCATGTAGACGACGACGCCGGTTTCACCCTCGAGGCG
>LKND01000060.1 GCA_001564275.1 Natrialbaceae archaeon Tc-Br11_E2g14
TCGATCGGAAACCCGTAGCGTTGGGCCGTGAGTGAGTGACCCAGTTCGTGCAACAGAACGCCGACGAACAGCCCGATAGCGGCCACCAGCCCGAGGACGAAGGGGGTGGTGCCCTCGGTCAGCGCGTCACTCGTGATCCCCGCACCCATGAACTCGTTGAGCAGGTCCACCACCGGCTCTATCTGCACCCCGATGACCCAGGCGAAAAACGGCAGGATCAGGAGGAACGTAATGTCGAGTTTGATGGGAATCCCAAACAGCGACCCGATCCGGAAACTCTTCATGCCCGCCACTACCGGGGGAGAGCCCTTAAGCACGCTGTCGGTTTGTCCGAACTCGAGGTCCCGTCGCTCGAGTCGTGGTGAGAGGCTGGCGTGTGTGATCGACTCACCCACGAATCCACAGGCGGCCACGCCGCCGGTTCGAAGGCTTTATTCCCGCGGTGGGCCTCGTTCCCAGCAAGTAACCATGTCGGACAAGCCAGCCTCAATGTATCGGAAGATCGATAAGCCGGCGTACACGCGCCGAGAATACATCACGGGAATTCCCGGCTCGAAGATCGCTCAGCACAAGATGGGTGACGTCGGTGCCGAACCCGAGGACTACCCCGTCCAGATCAGCCTCATCGCCGACGAGGAGTGTCAGATTCGCCACGGCAGCCTCGAGGCCTCCCGGCTGTCGGCCAACCGGCACATGATCAAAAGCGCCGGCGAGGGACAGTACAAGATGATTCTCCGGAAGTTCCCCCACCAGGTCCTGCGCGAGAACAAGCAGGCAACGGGTGCCGGTGCCGACCGTGTCTCCGACGGGATGCGCCAGTCGTTCGGGAAGATCGTCGGTACCGCCGCTCGTGTCCAGAAGGGTGATCGTCTCTTCACCGTCTGGTGTGACGTCGAGGACGCCGACTTCGCGAAGGACGCGTTCCGCCGGGCGTACAACAAGATCACGCCCCCCTGCCGGATCGTCGTCGAGCGCGGCGAAGCAGAACTGATCTCCTGATCGGGTTCGACCGACTCCTCGATCGATCGCTCGAGTAGCGTCGCGCTCTTGCTCGTTGGCCCCGAACGGACCGTCGATTCGAACTCCACAGCGTGGCCGCCGGCCGGGGCATTGCAGGGCGAACGCGTCGTGTCGGTCGACCAGTCATCGACGGCCGACGAGAACCTGTAGGCTCTCTTTGAGGACGGGCATGCCGTCGACGATCCACAGGAGAAGGCCCCCAGCCAGCAGCCCGAAGACGACCGCCTCGTACGTGGACGCAGGCGGCCAGGTCATCACCTCCGGGTGACGGTCTATGTGGGTGTCGACCCCGTCCCAAAAGCCGGCGTAGGGATTGCCTCGGGTAACGCGGATCGGCCAGAGGATTCGCTCGATTGGGACCCCGCCACCCTGGAGGTAAATAGGGATCACGTCGGCCGGCAGGTGCAACAAGTAACCGATGCCGAAGGCCCACCCGATGCGTGGTCCGCCACGTCGAGCGGCGAGGGCGCCGACTGCCAGCGAGAACGGGACCGCAAAGAGGATCGAGTGGCCGAGGGCGTACCCACTCGGGAAGACCCCGAACTCCCAGGCGAGGGGTTTGTCGATGAGATCCGGGAGGACTGAGGCGAAGACGACGACGACTGCCTCGAGACCCGTCGGTGAATCCCGGTAGAGCGCGTGAACGAACAGCGAGTAGCCGATGTAGCCGACGGCGGCGTGTTCCCAGGGCAACATGGTGGCTGCAGTATCGAAAACTCGTACGGTGACTAGGCTATTGAGTGCCGGGGGGCAGGCCCGGGCTACACGGACGCGGGTCTTTTTAATGACTCCCTACTCACCCACGCCCATGATCGAACTGGCGGTCGCGAACGACCAGGAAACCTTCCAGCGGATGGCCGATCCCCTCGAGAACCGTGGGATCAACTGTCACCACGTGCCGGTCCGAGAGCGGACCGTCGACCTCGCCGATCCGCCCTGGCGTCCCGACGAATTCGACGTCGGGTTCGTGTACCCCGGCCGGCTGATGGAGGGTGGGGTCGCCGACGCGTGTCTCGAGGTGCCCTGGCTCAACGGCCTCGAGGCAGTCGTCACCTCCCGAAACAAAGCTGGGGTCCTCGCTCGACTCGAGCGATCGGGGGTGGCGGTTCCCCGGTCGACGTACGTGTCGAACCCAGTCGACGACGCCAAACTCAGTCGCGTCTTCGACCGGTTCGAGCCGCCGGTGGTGGTCAAGCCGAACTCGACGACCAGAGGCGTCGGCGTCGCGAAGGCGCACGACCTCGATTCGTTTCTCGGCATCTGTGAGTATCTCTCGTTGATTCACGACTACCGGGCGACTGGCGACAAATCGTTTCTCGTTCAGGAGTACGTCCCCGATGCACGTGACTACCGCGTAATGGTCCTCGAGGGGGAGTACGTGGGGGCAGTCGAACGCCAGTTACCGGAGCCGGCACGCGATCGGGGGCAGTGGAAACACAACGTCCACCGTGGGGCGGCGGCGACGGGCGTCGAACTGCCACCGGACTGGCGACGCCTGGCCGAACGCGTCGCAGCAGCACTCGAAATCCCGTTTCTTGGCGTCGACCTCCTGGTCGGCCAAGACGAGGAGCCGCTGGTCAACGAGACCAACGCCCGCCCGACGATCGACGCGGCCACGAAGTACGAGTCCGGATTCTACGATCGGCTGGCAGCGGCAATTGAACGGCGAGTCTGAGTCGTCGCTGACCGCGTTGACCACCGCCGCCCGTTCTATACTCCCAATTGAAACGATTTCCACACCCTCACAGCGAGTCGGCTCAGAACCGGTTTGTGACCGGTTCTGCGCCTTGGTGTCGTGAGGGTGTGTGCAATGACGTTCAGTGACTACTATAGCCACTCCACACCCTCCACGATCGCGCTCGGAAGTGCAGTGGCTGTCAACACCTCCACCAGTCGGGCCGAGGCCCGATCGGGAGATGCCGCTCGTGTGCCGTGATACCGCCACACAGTCCCAGAAGACGGAAATACCGCGCCGTGTTATGGTGGCACGATGCTGTTGGTCCTCTGTGTCGATCTCGACGACGACCTCGGCCGGAAGACCGGCATTTCGACGCCGGTCATCGGCCGCGAGGCCGTCCAGGAGGCTGCCGTCGCCCTCGCGACTGCCGACCCCGAGGACTCCGACGTGAACGTCATCTTCCAGGGGCTGCACGTTCACGACGACCTCGCGGCCCGCGACGAGAGCGTCGAGGTCGCCGTGGTCACCGGCCTCGAGGGAAAGGACGTCACGGCCAATCGAAAGGTCGGCGAGGAGGTCGACACCGTCCTCGCGAGCCTGTCGACCGGGGAGGACGTCACCGCGCTCGTCATTACCGACGGTGCCCAGGACGAGTCCGTCGTCCCCATCATCCGCTCACGGGTCCCCATCGACGGCGTCCGTCGGGTCGTCGTCCGCCAGGCCCAGAACCTCGAGTCGATGTACTACACGATCAAGCAGGTCCTCGACGATCCCGAGACCAGGGGGACGATCCTGATTCCGATCGGGATCGTCCTCCTCGTCTATCCGCTGGCCCTGCTGGGAAGCCTGTTCAACCTCCCCGGACTGGTTCTCGGGGTGACCTCCGCCCTGCTCGGCTTCTATCTCATCTCCCGTGGACTGGGGCTCGGCGAGTACCTCGACGCCTCCGTCGAGCGACTCCGCCACTCGCTGTACGCGGGCCGGATGACCCTCATCACCTACGTCGTCGCGGCGGCACTGTTCGTCCTTGGCGGGGTCAGCGGCATGAACACCGTCGAGAGCCACCAGGCGGCCATCGAGGGCGACCTCGGGGCACCACTGCTCGTCGCCGCGTTCGTTCACGGCGCGATCCAGTGGTTCGCCGCCGCCGGCGTGACGACGAGTCTCGGACAGATCACCGACGAGTACACCGCGGGCCGTCTCGAGTGGCGGTATCTCAACGCCCCCTTCTACGTCATCGCGATGGCCGTGGTGCTCTACGCCGTCAGTGCCTTCTTCCTCGACCTAGTGGGCATCGGCTACCTCGCAGCGGCCCTGACGGTCGGGACCCTGCTCGGTATCGTGAGTACGCTCACGTTCGCCGTCGCCGAGAGTCGCCTCTCGGAGGGCGGCCGACAGGCTGAAAGCGTCTAACCTGAACCGCCGTGCTACTGGCGATCGCTGTTCGAGGGTCGTTCCGCGAGTCCGACCATATCACGGAGCCGGTCCGCCGACGAACCGAGAGCCAGTCCGAGAACGAACGAGACGAGTGCCGGAATTGCGATCAGCCAGAGATTCGGGTGTTCGGTGCCAGCGTGAAGTGGGAGCTCGAGCATCGAGCGCACTCAGGGGCGAGCACCGTATAGCCCTGATCACCCCGGCAGTTTTGAACACCCAGTCGACCGCTGTCGATGCTGGTAATTGGTCACCCCATCCCGGCCACCACCGGCGAGCTGAAACGAGCCCCCGGTCAGCGTTCACGCTCGACGACGAACTCCGCAAGCTCGAGGAGATAGCCTCTAGCCTCCTCGTCGGTAGCCTCGATCCGCTCGAGGGCCTCGATGGCAAGGTCGGCCTGCTCGCGCGCCCGGGCGTTAGCCTCCTCGGGAGTGAGGTCAGTCACCTGCACGAGCGATGGACGATCCATCTCGGCGTCGTGGCCCGTTGGTTTGCCCAGTGCTTCGGGGTCGGCAATCGCGTCGAGGACGTCGTCCCTGATCTGAAAGGCGACGCCCACCCGCTCGGCGTACTCCCCGAGCGCCTCGATGGTGAAGGTGTCGGCATCTGCAGCGATACCACCCAGCTCGGCCGCTGCGCGGAAGAGTGCGCCAGTTTTTCGTCGGGCGAGGGTCATGTACGCCGCCTCGGTTTCCGGCCTGGCCTCGAGTTCGGTCGCCTCACCGACCCCGAGTTCGACCATCGCTTCGGCGACGACCTGCATGGCTGCCGGGTCGGTCGAAAAGAGATCGAAGGCCTCTCCCAGGAGACCGTCGCTTGCGACGATGGCTGGGCCGTACCCGAACTCGGTCCAGGCGCTCGTGGTTCCCCGCCGGAGTGCCGAGCGGTCGATGATGTCGTCGATGACGAGTGAGGCGGTGTGAACGAGTTCGATACCGACGCCGAAGTCGACGGCGTCCGCCGCATCACCCCCCACCATCTCGCAGGCGAGGATCGTCACGGTGGGCCGCACGCGCTTGCCACCCGAGAGCGTCGCGTGCCGAACGTCGTCGCTGAGGGCCTCCGGGTCCATCCCATCGACGACCGCCTCCAGACGCTCCTCGATGAGCGCCCGGCGGTGCTCCAGCAGTTCCATTGCGGGGGCTTGGAACGGGGTCGAAAAGTAGGTGACGGTTGCAATAGTGGGCGCTACCCAGTGAACGCTCAGAGGGGACGGCCATACCCACAGGCAGGACACCGAATCGAGCCATCGCCGGCGAGGACGTACCCGTCGAGACACCGGGTACAGGCCCCGGCGATCGTGAGTCCCTGACCACGGGCTAGTGCCCCAAGAGTGCCCCGAAGTCGTCGCGTGTCCGCCTCGAGTATCGAGAGCCGTCTGTCGTGTTCCTCGAGGACGGTGGCCGTGTGCGGCCCCCTCGAGGCCGCGACCTGGTTGAGTCGAGCCCGGTATGTCCTGTTCGGGAGGCCTGGCTCGCCTGTATGACGCTGCTCTCCCGTCGGCCGAGGCCGACTAGTCCCACTCGAGTTGGGGCGTTCGGATGGATCAGCCGGAGCCGGCGCTCGTGGTGGATGCATGGCACTAGGTGTAGGTCACGGGCCAATATATCACTGTCTGCCACCCGGCTGGACCGTCAGGTGGACCTGACCGAACAATGTACCGCCGACTGTCAGCGATCGAGCGGACGATCCGCGGGCCGTGAGGACGCCAGTCCCGCTGACTACGCGGCAGTTGCGTCTTTGCCGGAGCCTCGATCACCCTCCCGGTCGACGTCGGCCTCCGTGTCGAGCCCCTGGATATACCGGATGCGGTCGGGAATCGGTGGATGGGTGTAGTGGAACGTGGCGTACAGCGGGTGGGGGAACGGGTTCGAGAGGTTCTCGCTCGTGAGCCGACAGAGAGCATCGACGAGTGGCTGTCCTCCGCCCATCACGTCCGTGGCGAAGGCGTCGGCTTCCCGCTCGTGAGCCAGCGAGAGTCGGTTCTCGAGCGGACGGGAGAGCTTCGCCAGCGGCTGGACCCACAGCGCCCCCAGTGCCAGGCCAGCGTAGGCCGTCTCCGGCAGGTCGAACATTGCGTAGAGCCAGGTTGTCTCGAGGAGGACCCAGAGCACGAGGAAGATCGCCCCGACACGGAGGGTTCCGACCCCGAACTGCTTCCAGATGTGGGCCCGCTTCCAGTGGGCGAGTTCGTGGGCGAGGACGGCCTCGATCTGCTCGAGGGACATCTGGTCGACGAGCGTATCGAAGAGGACGACGCGCTTCGTCCGGCCGAAGCCGACGAAGTAGGCGTTGGAGTGAGAGGATCGGCGACTGGCGTCCATGACGTAGATCCCGTCACAGGAGAAACCGGCCCGGTCGAACACCCGTTCGACGGCCGTTCGGAGATCGCCCGTCTCGATGGGTTCGAAGTCGTTGAACAGTGGCGCGATCACTCGCGGGTAGACGACGAGCATGGTGAGCGAAAAGACGACGTAGAGGCCGACGGCTGCGAGCGGCCAGTAGGTCGGCACGGCGGCGATAAACCAGAGGATTCCAGCCGCCAGGACGGCAGTGATGGCGACGCCGATCACCGTCCCGAGCACGAGGTCCTTGAGAAAGAGCGCCGCCGTCTGTTCGTTGAAACCGAACCGCTCCTCGACGACGAAGGTGTCGTAGAGGTCGAAGGGAAGCGAGAGGAGCTGGAGGGCGACCACGATCCCGGCAAAGAAGATCACCCCGGTGGTGACGGGTCCGTATCCCAGCCCCTCGAGGAAAGAAACTGCCCTGGTAAACATCCCGGTGTAGAGAGCCACCAGGACGACGGCAACCGTCATCCAGGTCTCGACCTGTGAGAGCCCTGCTTTCGCCCGCTGATAGGCCGCTACGATATCCAGATCCTCGAGGTCGAGACGCGACTGCACCCAGGCTCGCTCACGCTCGAGGGCCCGTGCCCCGTGGCGGACGTTGAGGACCGACAGCGCGCTGAAGAACGCGGTGGTCCCGACGAAGATGACGAGAAAGGCCGCGTGATAGAGTTCCATACTCCAGGGCAGTCACGGCGGTGTGTTAAGGGTGTTGCTCGTCGAGGCGTCCAAGGGGCCTCGACAGGGGCTCGAGTGCATGTCCAGGGCCCCTGTACGGTGGGACACCCAGGCACCGCTACCCAGTTGGCACGCAACAGCGGAGACGATACCGGCCCCACTCAATCGTCAGCCACCGATCCGCCACCGGCAGTGACGGTCTCGGTCGTCGGCGAGAACTGGCCCGTTTCGCTGTAGACCCCGAAGACGAGGACGACCCCGGCGATGACGGGCATGACCGCACAGGCGGCATACACCGGCCAGAAGCCGACGACGTCGACCAGCGGCAGCGAAAGCATCGGCCCGAGCCCTCCGCCGATATCACCCAGAACATTGTTCGTCCCGGTCGCCCGGCCCATCCGCTCGTTTGGCGTGAGATCCGCCAGCAACGCCATCAGGGGCCCGCTGGTGCCACCCTGGCCTGCCCCGATAAACACGCAGGCAATGGTGAGCGTCCAGAGGGAGCCCGCTCGAGCCAGCAGGAGAAAGCCGACGAACATGATGCCCAGAAAGAAAAGCAGCGTCGGGACTCGAGAGCCCCGGCGATCGGTCACGTACCCACCGAGGAACATGAAGACGGCAGCGGCAATCACCGTCACGGCCATGAAGATGCCGGAGGTACCCTGGGCGTCGAACCCGAAGACCCCGATCGAGTGGTACTCCAGAAAGAGCACGAGCGTGGCGAACAGCGCTCCGATATATGCAAAGAGAACGGTGAAGTTCACCAGGCCAACGGTCAGGGAGGTGATGGTGGTGTCGACGTCCCAGGGTTTGACGGCCCCTCGAGGCGCTCCCTCGACGTGCGTTTCGGGGACTGTTCGGTAGGCAAGCAGCGACGCGATGAGCGCGAACAGGGTCGCGATCACGAACGCCGCGATCGAGCCCCAGACCTCGCTCACGATACCGCCGATGACTAGACCCGTCGGGAAGCCGAAGATGATCCCACCCCGGATGACGCCCATGCTGGTTCCCCGCGAGTTGGCGTCGCTGACGTCCGCGGCGATGGTGTAGGCGGTCGCGAACACGAGGGCACTGCCCAGCCCCCAGATGACGCGGGCCGACATGAACCAGAATTCGGGGAGGGGTGCGAGATACGCGATCACGTACCCCGACGTCGCCACGGCCTGGACGAACAGGCCGACCACGAACGGGGTCCGCGTGCCGATCCGGTCGACGAGAATCCCTGCCGGAGCATTGGCAAAGAGCCGCGAGAATCGGTTGGCACTCAGGATGAGGCCGACCATGAACGGCGAGATACCGAGAACGACCCCGAGATTGGGGAGAATCGGGAAGATGACGCCACCACCGAACCCGACGAAGAACGTGCTGGCGATGACCGACGCGATGATGACGCGCTGCTCACGCGTGGTTCGAGCGCCGCCGCCGTCGGTCGGCCTTTCGGCTCCCGATTCGTCGTCAGGCGATTCACGCTTGGCGGGGTCCTCACTCGAGGTGTCACCACCCACTCCCGTCGCTGGGGAGTCGGCATCGCTGTCGTTAGCTGGAGGCGTCCCGGCCACTACGTTGACTGACTACTCAGTCAGGTTTGTACCCTTCGGATACGGGGGGTATTCGCCGGTTTCACTCATGGTGACGGGGGACATGCACTCGTCGATAGATGGAGTACCACCCAGCAGCGATCACCGGGTCGGCTCCCGCGACGGCTCGAGTGCATCGTCACCGACCGATCCGTGCGCCCTGCCGTCTCGAGTAACGCGATTCAATTGGTCGACACGACCTCGATCACGTCACGCGGTTCGACCGTGTACTCCTTGCCGAGTTGGCGGTTGGTCCGACAGTCGATCGCGTAGAGGAAGCCGTCACCGATGTCCGAGTGCAGACTGTAGGCGAAGTCCTCGGCGGTCGAGTCTGGGGGGACCAGGTAACAGTCAGGCAACACCTCGCCGCGCTCGTTGCCAAGGCCGTTCGCCCCGCCGGGGAAGACGGGAACGACGCCCAGGACGTCGAACAGCGCCGTCTCGAGGGCGTTCTGGACGCCAGTCGCGCCGTACGCGGTGACGAACTCGCGGATCTGCTCGAGGCCCGCCCGCTGGGCGTCGCTCACGTCGCCCACGATCTCGAAGTCGTCGTCACCGGGACGGTAGTCGACGACGCCGGCCTCGGCAGCGGTCTTCAGCGCCTGCTCGGCGTGGGCGCTACAGGGCACCATCGTCAGGTGTTCGTAGTCGGGATCGGTGGCAATTTCCTCGAAGTTCGCCTGGGCCTCGGGGGTGTCCATCTTGTTCGCCGCGATGACCATCGGCTTCGTTGCCTTACGAATCTCGCGGGCGAGTGTGCGTCGGTCGTCGTCATCCCACTCGGCGGGGTCGAACCCGACACCGGTGCGTCGAACGAGACGCTTGATCTCGTCTTCGTTCGTCTTGAACGCGCTCATCTGTTCGGCGAGTTCCACCTCGATGGCGTCGTCCTCGGTCGTGTAGCCCGACGCGTAGCGTTCGATGCCCTTCTCGAGGACGCCGAGATACCACTGGTCGAGTTCCGTCTCGAGGAAGTCGATATCTCGGCGGGGGTCGTGACCCTCTGTTGGCTCGCCCTCGAGGTCCGTCTCCCCCGAAAAGTCGACCACGTGGATGAGGACGTCCGTTTCGTTCAGGTCGGTCAGAAACTGGTTACCAAGCCCGTTGCCCTCGTGGGCACCCGGGATCAGGCCAGCGACGTCGACGAGTTTCGTCGGGACGAACCGGACGTCGCCCTCGAGGTAGCCGACGCTCGGGGTCGAAACCTCGTCGAACTCGGGGGCGGCGTCTTCGACGCGGACGTAGGCTTCCCCCACGCTGGGGTCGATGGTCGTGAACGGGTAGGCCCCCTCGGGCACGTCGTTCATCGTCGCGGCGTTGAAAAAGGAGGACTTGCCGACGGAGGGTTTGCCGACGAGTCCGATCCGGTGACTGGTAGTCATTGGAGTACATGACGCGGGTTCGACTAAACGGGTTTTGGTCCGGTGGCGCCCTGGTATGGATGGACGTGACACAGCAACGAGTGCCCCTGGCACGCCCGGAGACGGGATCGAGGCCGACTCCTCGGACCCGGGTGAGTGCGTGTCCATCACTCGAGCGCCGCCCCGATCCCGATGGCACCCGTCGATTCCGTCGTCGGTACTGGGTGCCCCACGCAGCGTCGAGGGACCGCATGCGATTGGGAACCAGTGTCGAGACAGTGTTATTACATGTGCGGCATGATACCACGCATGGCCTCCGACCCGTTCGGCAGGGCGATTCGCGATCACCACCTCGACGTTCGGGAGGAACCACTGGTGGATCGTGACGGCGACCGCACGCGCGAACACGCCATCGAACAGTGGTACTTCGGCACCCGCAAGCCACGGGACTGGTTCGACGACCGCCTCGAGGGACCACTCCTCGACCTCGGGGCCGGGGCCGGTCGGGACGCGCTCTACTACCAGCGGACGTTCGAGACCGTCGCTCTCGAGATCAGCGAGCACCTCGTCGAAACGATGCGGGATCGCGGGGTCGAAGACGCGCGTCAGGGAGACATGTTCGCCCTCCGAGAGACGTTTGGGCCGGATCGGTTCCGGTCGGCGCTGGCCATCGGCACCCAGCTGGGTCTGGCTGGATCGATGGCCGGTATCCGGCAATTCCTCTCGGATCTCGCCGTCGTCACCACGCCCAACGCGACCGCAATCCTCGACAATTATGCGCCCGAGTTGCCCCGGACGGCGGACGTCTTTGCGTACCGGGACGATCCGGCATCAGGACTCGCATACCGGGTGTTTCATTGTGAGTACAAAGGAGAGGTGGGCCGAACCCTCCTCTTTCGGCTCTGTAGCCTCGAGCGATTTCGCGAAGCCATGGTCGGGACGCCCTGGACGGTCGTCGACCACAGCTACGGGCACCCCGACGAGGACCCCGAAGCGGCCACCCAGTGGCTCACCGTCCTCGAGAAGGGGTGACGTCGATTTCCCGGCCCAAACCGGCGGCCGAGTAACCGTCGATCAGTTATCGTCTTCGCGCCACTTGTGCTCGCAGTCACTACAGATGAAAAAACGGGTCTCGGACTCGTCGGCCGAACGGATCTGCTGTAGATACCAGTAGGCTCGATCGTGGCCACAGGCGGGACAGCGCGCGTCCGTCTCCGGCAGGGAAGTCTCCTCCGAGGACTCGATGACCTCCGTGGCCTCCTGATCTTCCGTCAGGGTATAGGCCGCGGCGTCACCCGTCGGCTTGGTGAAGCCACAACTGCCACACTCCCAGAGGCCGTCGTCGGCTTTCATCATCGAACCGCAGTCGTCGCAAAATTCCATACAGCGGGCTACGGCGGTCGAGCCATATTAAGCCCGCGTTTGGCGCGCCGACGACTACCCCTCACCTTCGGACTGGAACGGTTCGCCCACCGCTTCCACCGGCAGGACGTTGTAGAGGGATGTCTCGAGGTCATCCGGCGACACATAGCGCTCGCTGTGGGTTTCCTCGATGACCGCACCGAGGTTCGTCTCGCCGTCGGCGAGCAACAGGGTTCGGTCGTCGAGTTCGCTGGCTGCCGCCTCGCGGGTGATCGGGTACGAGAGTTCCTCGAGCGCGCGTTCGACGCGGCTGAGTTTGACCTCCTCCATACCAGGTGCTCACCGGCAAAGGGCTTGTAATGCTGTGCAGACGGTCGTGACCATCACGATCACTGAGGGGATCACCCGGCAGGCCACGTTCGTCAGGGGGAATAAATAGCCGATCTGTATCGTGCAATCTTACTCGCGGATCGACAGTCAACAGACAGTCATGAGCACGGAGTCGACCGAAGCCGACAGTCAATACGGGGACCACCTCAAGCGAAGCCGACGCATGTGGGATCGATGGAGCGACTATTACGGGATGAGCGAACGCGACTTCGAGCCAATGCGCGAGACTGCGATGGCCCACCTCGACCTCGATGGCGGCGAACGGGTGCTCGATGTCGGCTGTGGGCCAGGCGTGAACCTCGCGTCGCTCCAGGAGGCCGTCGGTCCCGAGGGACAGGTCGTCGCTGTCGATTACAGCCCCGAAATGGTCGCCGCCGCCCGCGAGCGCGTGGAGGAGCACGGCTGGGAACACGTCGACGTTCGTCTCGCGGACGCGACGAGTGTCGAGTTCGATGGGCGATTCGACGGGGCCATCGCGAGCCTCTCGATGAGCGTGATGCCTGACGTTCCCCGGACCGTCGAGAACGTCTCAGGACATCTCCGTCCCGGCGCACGGTTTGTCGTCTTCGACATCAGACCGGTTCCTTCGGGCCCCTTGCGAATCGGGAACCCCTTACTCAGGGGGTTTCTCCGGTGGTACGCGAACTGGAACCCGGAGGATAGCGTGCTCGATTCCCTACAGGCTGCCTTCGACGAGTGCAACGTTGTCGAAACGTACATGCGTGGCGTGACGTACACCGTTCGCTGCGAGCAGTCGAGCCTGGCGTAAGGGCCCCTCGACACGAGAGTCACACGTTTGTGGAGGACCGAACGCTGCGCACTCGCAGTCAGTGCCGTTGCTCGAGTTGGTTACTCACCAACTTCGCTTCACCGCGGCGGAGCAACGCCGATGCCGTCGAGACTGCACAGTTGAGTTCGTGTGCGACCGCCTCGATCCCGTTCGCTCGAGGGACCTCGTAGTAACCGAGTTCCCACGCCACTTCGAGCGCCACACGCTGACGCTCCGAAACCAGTGGCTCGGCGACCGTGACGCGATCGCTTGTCCACAATACGTCGATCGTAATCTCGTCACCGAGCGTTTCGATGACGCCCGAGAGGTCCCTCGAGTGCCCGACGACCGTGAGCTGGATCGTTCGATCCGACCGGATCTCGATGGGTGGGACGACGACCACCGTTTCCTGAGCGAGTGCGTCCAGCAAGGATTCGCCGTCGGGGCCGAGTTCGCGACGGAGATAGACGAAAAACCCGTCTTCGGCCGGGGTCACGTCGTACTCGAGAACCGTATCGAGTCCATCCAGGCAGGCGACGTATGGATCGAGCTCCCCGTAGACGAAGGACGTGATCGTTTCGACACCATCGTTGGCCTGGCCCCCGAGAATCAGCTCACGGTCGAGACAGGGCGAATTGCAGAGTGTCGCGTGGATCGGCTCGAGCCCTGCGTCGTCGAATCCCAGAGAGAGACACGCGGACTTCATCATCGGACACTACACCCTCGTCAACCAATACCGGTTTCGTTCGGACGCAGTACGTGCCTGTTCCCAGAACGCCTCGGTCTCCGACGATCCTGATCAATCGAAAGACCAGCTGCTTTCGATGAGTGGGCCGTTACGAACGGTCGATCGCCGACACCCGTGGCTCAAACCGGCGACGATGCGGACTGGCTACAACTCACCGACCCCAGTTAGGCAACCGCCGATTCGGACGGTTTTTCACCCTCGAGAGGTAACCAGTGGTAGTCAATGATCTCGAAGGGCTGTGAGCAGTGTGCGAAAGGCGGCAAGATGGTGCTGTTCGTCTACGGCTACTGCGACCAGCGCGACTGTTTTTACTGCCCACTCGGCGAGAACCGAAAGAACGTCACGGACGTCTACGCGAACGAGCGCCTCGTCGAATCCGACGAGGACGTGCTCACCGAAGCCCATCGTATGGAGGCTCTGGGCACCTCCATTACCGGTGGGGAGCCCCAGGAGGCCCTCGAGCGGACTTGTCACTACCTCTCCCTGCTGAAAGACGAGTTCGGCGAGGACCACCACACCCACCTCTACACCGGCATCACCGGCGGCCGAGAGAACATGCGACGGCTCTCTGAGGCCGGCCTGGACGAAATTCGGTTCCACCCGCCACTCGAGCAGTGGGGTGACCTCCACGGCACCGAGTGGGAGGAGATCCTTTATATTGCCCGCGAGGAGGGACTCACACCGGCGTTCGAGATTCCGGGGATTCGCCCGGAGACGGAGTTCCTCGAGTTCCTCGACGAGGGGGCTGCGGAGTTCTGTAACGTCAACGAGTTCGAGATGTCCCACGGGAACTACCGACGGATGCAGGAAGCGGGATTCGAACTCAAGGAGGGACACATGAGTGCCGTCGACAACGACCGGGACGCGATCCTCGAGGTGATGGGCGACCATCCAAAGGTCTATTTCTGCACCTCGGTGTTCAAGGACGCTGCCCAGCACCGCCGTCGACTCAAGCGGATGGCCCGGACGGTTCGTCGGGCGTTCGACGACGTCACCGACGATGGGACCCTCGTCTATGGAAAGACGCGGGCCGACCCTGCACGGTTCGTCGAGTTGGGCGTCCCCGAGGAGTTCTACACCGTCAAATCCAATCACGTCGAGATTGCCTGGTGGCTGCTCGATGAGATGATCGACGAGGGAGACCTCGAGGAGGGGGAGATCGTGGAACAGTATCCGACGTACGATGGGCAAGTTGTCGAGCGGACGCCACTGGCGTGAAGATACGTCCCGTGAGCGACCATCGGGAGCGAGCGGCATTTTGGTCCAGATTTTTCGCGGAGGGTGGCAACCCGACGCGAAAAAGGTGGGGACGCAGTATCCGACGTCCGATGGGCAAGTTGTCGAGCGGACGCCACTGGCCTGAGTAATACGAATCGGGAGCGTTCTAGTAAAGTACAGCAGGATCAGTTGCACATATCCTAGCAACTCTTTTTACGTGTTAGCTACTGAGTTACTAGTGCAATGGGATACACCTGCTCCACGTGCGACGACTCGTTCGATTCGGCGGTTGGCGTCACGCAACACGTCGCCCTGCATCACAATACCTGTGCGGCCTGTGACGAAACGTTCGACGATGTCAGTGGCCTCCGCGACCACGTCCATTCGGCACACTAACGCCCTACTGACACTCGTTTCAGTATCGGTGAACCCGAACCCGAACCTGAACCTGAACCTGAGCCTGGACCTCGACGTCAATCGAGAGCGACCGCCCTCGAGGTGAACGCAGTCTCCCCTCGATGAATTCTCGGGAGACCATACCGGAGTATCGGTGAGCGACCGCCACGGGGCCGGCGCTCGCCAGGTAGCGGCGTCGACGATCTCCATCAATCGTCCGCTTTCGTCCCACGCTCGGCCATCATGCGTTCTGCCTTGGCTGCCCAGTCCCAGTAGACGTACGCCCAACCAACGACCAGCAACGCCCACAGGTAATACAGGAACACGCCGAGCGCGACTCCCGGGACGCCCCACCCGAGATGGATCGCCGTCAGGTACGAGAAACAGAGGTAAAACAGGAAGAGTCCACTCGAGCGGGCAACGAAGGGAATCATGGTTTGACCAGCGCCCTGGAGCGAGCCGGCGATCACGATGTAGACCACGAGGAACGAGGCGCCAAGCCCGTAGGCCTGGGCGAACGTGATCGCGTGGCCGACGGTTTCGGGGTCGCTCGTGAACAGGCGGACGAATTCCTCGGCGAAGATTGCCAGAACGATTCCGATGACCCCGACGGTCGCGAGGCCGAGTGCGGCGATGGCCCAGCCATTGAATCGGGCAGCGGACGGATCACCCTCTCCGAGGTACTGCCCGACGACGATGCTCGCAGCGACGTTGTATCCCCGCGAGAGCGGACTCGAGATCTGCTGATAGACCCGACGCCCGATCTGGTAGGCCGCGTTGGCCTCGGTGCTGATGAGCAACAGCAGAGCGTTGAACGGGAACTCGATGGCCGTCGCCACCAGGCCCTCGGCGATCCGTGGCGCGCTGATCGTCACCAGCTGCTTGGCGATGATCCAATCACGGGGCACGACGAGTGAGCCATCCCGCCATGGACTCGCAATCACGCCCACCAGAGCCGTGGCGGTGAATACGTTCGCCACCCCGGTTGCTAGCCCGACGCCGACCACGCCGAGATCCGGCGCCCCCCACCAGCCGAGACCCAGCGCCAGCGTTCCCGTGACATTCAACACGTTCGCGAACACGTTAATCACCATCGGGGAGATGGTGTCGCCAGTGCCCTGTAGCGCCCGAGCGGCGATGATGCCGACGTGACGGGCAGGGGCCGTCGCCATGATGATCAGCAGGTAGATGGCCCCGAACTCGACGACCGCCTGCTCGGCCCCGAGCACCTCGAGGGCAATCTCGTTCAGCGCGAAGCCGAGGCCAACGAACGGGATCCCCGCGAGTGCACCGATGAGGATTGCCTGCGTGATGGCCTCGTTTCGGGTCTCGAGGGCCCCGCTGCCGGTGTCCTGGCTCGAGAGCGCGATCGCGCCCCCGCCCAGGCCCAGGCCGATCCGGAGCGGAAGCCTGGCGTAGAGATCCGCAAGGCCGATCGCGGCAACGGCAGCGGGCGAAAAGGTCGCCGTCACGATGATGTCCACCGTCCGCATGAGCGTCCTGGTGGTCTGTTCGGCCATGATCGGCCACGCGAGCAACAGCACGCGTTTCCATACGGAGAGCACCCGCTGGCGGAGCGATTGGCTTTTCTGGTCGACGCTCCCGGCCATACTCGGCGATCGGTACCGTAGTGGTTTATTGCTGGGAAAGGAGCAAGCCCCTCGAGAGAGCCACCACCCTGACACAGAGTCACGAACGACGACCGTGCGCCGACCGTCAGACATCATTTTCACCCCGCCGCAGTCTGCCGGTTACACTTTCGCTCCGGAGGCATGAGATTTATATGCATCGCCACCCCGTATTGAGTTGCACGTCACACGCCGTGCATCCCCTGTATTCCCCTCGTGCTGTCCGCGCCCGACAGCACGATTTCGTACCCAGCAGACGAGCAACGGCCAACAGCAATCCTTTACAATAATTGCCGAGTAGACGCCGATATGCTCGAACTCGCCGACGTACTGGATGCCCGCGATCGGGTGAGTGAGACCTCTCGACATACGCCGCTGACCCACTCGTATACCTACTCCGAAATGACGGGTGCCGACGTGCACCTCAAACTCGAGAACTTCCAGCGGACGGGCGCGTTCAAGATTCGGGGAGCCACCAACCGGATTGCCACGCTCTCTCCGGCAGAGTGTGAGGCAGGTGTCGTCACCGCAAGCGCAGGCAACCACGCTCAGGGGGTGGCACTGGCGGCCACCCGGGCTGGTGTCGATGCAACGATCGTCATGCCCGAGAACGCCCCCATCGCAAAAGTCAAAGCCACCCGAAACTACGGGGCCAAAGTCGTTCTCCACGGGATCGACTACGCCGAGGCGGCCGAGCGCGCCCACGAGATCGAGGACGAGAAGGGTCGAACCTACGTGCACGCCTTTGACGACGAGGCCGTCATGGCCGGCCAGGGAACGATCGGTCTCGAGATCCTCGAGGACTGTCCCGAGGTCGACACCGTGGTCGTCCCCATCGGCGGCGGCGGTCTCATCGCCGGGATCGCCACGGCAATCAAGGGCACAAACCCGGACGTCCGCGTCGTCGGCGTGCAGGCTGCCGGGGCCTCCAGCCTGACTCGATCACTCGAGAAAGGCGAGGTCGTCAGCATCGACGGCGTCGATACCATCGCCGACGGCATCGCGACACGGAGCGTCGGCAAGCAGACCTTCCAGGTCATCAAAGAGCGTGTCGACGAGGTCGTGACCGTCACCGACGAACAGATCGCGATGGCCATCGTCCACCTGCTCGAGCGCTCGAAGACCGTCGTCGAGGGAGCTGGCGCAGTCTCGCTGGCTGCCGTCGTGTTCGAGGAATTCGACTACGACGAGGGAGAGGTCATCGTCCCCGCCCTCTGTGGCGGTAACATCGATCTCAACATGCTCTCGACGGTGATTGTCCGCGGTCTGGTCGAGACCGGCCGGTACCTCAAGATCCGGACCGTCCTCGAGGATCGTCCAGGGGCACTCGAGGACCTCCTCGCGGTGATCTCCGGTTATCGCGCGAACATCTACGCGATCCAGCACGACCGCACCTCTCGAGACATCGGCATGAGCGACACCGAGGTCGAGATCGATCTCGAGACCAGGGGCCACGACCACGTTGCGGAGTTGCTCGAGGCGATGGAAGCGAACGGATACGAGGTGGACGTACTCGTTTGAGGATCGACGACCATGGGTGTCCTGGCCCCAGATCCTCGGGGGGTGTTCGCTACCGTATGTATGGGGCGACGCGCTCGACATCGCCGGCATTTAAGCCGTCGCCACGTGTGGACTCTCGCATGAAGCGCATCATCAGCACCGACGACGCACCGGCAGCCGTGGGAGCCTACAGCCAGGGAACCACCGACGACTCGGTCGTGTTCACGGCGGGGCAGATCCCGCTCACGCCCGACGGCGACCTCCTCGACGACGAACCGATCGAGGTCCAGACCGAGCAGGTCCTCGAGAACGTCGCGGCAGTCCTCGAGGAAGCCGGCGCGTCGATGGACGACGTTTTGAAGATGACCGTCCTCCTCGACGACATCGATGATTTCGAGGCGATGAACGAGGTGTATGGGACCTACTTCGACGAGGAGCCACCAGCACGGAGTGCGTTCGAGGTCGGCAGTCTGCCAAAGGGCGCCGGCGTCGAGATCGAAGCCATCGCCAGCCTCGAGTGACAACGCGTGCATCCACGCGTGAAGTCCGCCTTGCTGTGGGGCGCTGTCGGGTTCATGAGCTTCCTCGTGTTGGTCCAGGGGTATGCCCTGTTTCGGGGCCCGCTGGTGTCGATCACCGAGGGGGCGGCCGTTGGCCTCGCGGTCGGGACAGGCGTCACGGTCGGGGCCTACGTCCTCGAGCATCGGGTGGCCGCGTGGTCGACACGCCGAGCCCGCGAGCGTGAGGCGGTCGAGTCGCCGCGAGGGGAGGGTAAGGATGTCCCCTCGAGGAGTAACGAGGGAGGAGAGTGAAAGATGGACCACCGGACCGCCAGAGCGCCTGCCACGGGGTCGAACCTCAGCGGGACGTGACGACAACGAGCCTCGCGAAGAGGGCACTGTCCGTTCGTCTCATACGGTTTAGTGTCACTGTTTACCAGTGAGTGCCGATGCGTGGCTGGCACTCACCGCTAAGAGACGACACTGAAATGGGCGAATCCGACCGCCGGCACCGTTACGTAACAGTTTTACGACCGACCCGGCTATCCTCGGGTGAGCCAGGATGGCCGAACGGTAAGGCGCACGCCTGGAAAGCGTGTTCCCTTTCGGGATTCTGGGTTCAAATCCCAGTCCTGGCGTCGCTTACTCCGTCCAACGTCACGACGTTGTTTTCCAGCCGAGATACACGATTGGACAGACAAGCCCTTGATAAGCGATGGTATGGAAGCGTGCGTATGTCCATCGTCCAGTTCGGTAGCAGCCAAACGGGAGGTGGCTGCTACTCACGCTGGATTCATCAGTATGAGTCTCGCTGATTCCGTTGGGAGTTTGCGGGGTTGGTTCCCAGTGCCGGTCGATGGCCGTGGGATCACCCTCGTTCGATGGCTGCTACTCGAGGGGAACCGCTATTTGACTGATAATAACCAAGAGAAACGTGGTTTGACGAACAGCTATCGAGCTCGTCTGGCATCCGTAACAATTGGTTCCGGCTGGAACGCCGTCAGGATGGGGTCCCGGCCGTGAGTGTGAGACAGCAGACAGAACCGCCAGCCTTCTGAAATTCGCCTGTGTCCACGGTGACGACATCGAACCCGGCACCCTCGAGCAGTTGAGTCGTCTCGGGCGCTTCCGTCCCAAGCACGACGCTTCCATCGAACACCTCGAGGTTGACTGCCAGTGCCGCAGTCGATTCGGCTGGTGGTGCCTCGAGTACCGTCTCGAACACCGCCGCTATCTTTGCGAGAGCGTCGTCGGTAAACGCCTCGGGTTGGACGAGTGCGGTCGACTCCGACAGCGGTGCAAGCGAGACGTCGAGGTGGTAGTAGTACTCACTCGTCAACTCGAGCGAAATCAGTGGGACATCGAGGCGGTCGACGAGTTCGTCGTACGCCTCGCGCTCGGACCGGACACCGTAGCCACCCCATAGCAGTTCCCGCCCGGGATGCCACAGCGCGTCGCCCATTCCCTCGAAGGTGGCCGCCGGTGCAGTCGCGACATCGTACCCTTGCCGTCGCGCCCAGGCGGCAAAATGTCTCGGCTCGCCGGCGCGTTCATCGGTTGCCATTCGCGCCAATACGAACCCCTCCCCAGTGGGAGTTGGGAGGGCATGGTTTGCGACAAACACCATGTCCGGTCGGTTCGAAGCAAGTGGAGCCGTGACGTCATCGACCAGCTCCTGTGTCTCTCTCGGGTCGAGGACACGGACGTCGTCGGCACAGCTCTCGAGCGTTTCACGGAGGTGCTCCCACTGCGTTCGAGCACGGTCTCGGTCGATACTACCCTCCATATACGGATTTATTTTGTACACCCTGTCGAAATAGCGAGGCTCAACCATGACAGCGGTCCCGTGTGCTTCACGGGTCGGGATGGCCGACAGCGAGAGCTTTCGAACGTCCCCTACCCCATCCAAAACCCCACTCCGTTGCATACATCTCGAGTTGAGAGACCGCTATTTAGCTATTGTGACCTGTCGGGAGAACGAACCGTCCTCAAGGTGGTCCCCGCGTTTGCAAAGCCAGTTCCCGATCACGACAACGATCGTATTGACCGATCCGAACGAAACCGTTTCTATGAACACCCCGTCCGGCCGTCGTGCCCCCTACGGTAGCACCGGATCGATTCCGGAAGCCGTTCGAACCGCGCTGGAAGATCAAACGGGCCCATGTAGCACCGACCGTGCGAACGGAGCAAGTACGATGCTATCCCACCAACTGATACGGATCATTGTAGCGTTTTACCGGCGATCGCCACCAGCGGGACGGCGATCGCCGGTAAAGGACTACAATGGACCGTATGAAACGGTTCACACACTGATCGATCATACGCCTGGCGATCAGGTGTGCAATGACGTTCGGAGGCTACTATACAAGGACGAACCGCCCACTATTCATCGAATTCCCTGGACCGATCAGTTCGCTGGCAACGACCCCGAAGCGAAGCCGTGGGCGGGCTGGGCGTTCACCACGGCGTTACCGCCATGACGTGAATGTCAACACCGCCAATCAGGGCGTCTCCGTGAGGCAGAATCTCGAGGTGAAGACCCGGCGCGTCGTGTCGACGACCGCAAACGGATTGGTGTCACTGGTTGCCGAAAGTCGCCATCCTCGGTGCGGTAATTCCCGGGAAGAAGCGACAACAGCCCCAACTCACTGGCCAAGCTTTTCTCGGCTGATACGAATCCCCGTTGGGGTGATGATGATCTGATCATCCCCTTTCTGCACGATGTCGCCGTCGACCTCGCGAGCGACCTGTTTCAGTTCGTCGATGATGTGCTCGGTGGTGCTGTCCTTCGTGCGCAGGCGTGTGATGTCTGCGATGACGATGTCGCCGTCGTACACGGCGTCTTTGATGTCGATGGCGTCGACCTGGCCGCTAATCTCGGCGATGTGAACCGACATGGCGGCGTCCCCAGCAGCCTGTGAGACGTCGTCTAAGTCCAGTTCGACGTACTCGTCGGGGCTGTGGGTCTGCTCGCTGCCGAGAATCTTGCTCATCAATCCCATACTGTCAATGCACCTAGCCCGTCAGTATAGTTCTTACGTCAGACACCCAGGGCGGGCCAGCGTCTCGCCGAGTTCCACGCAAGCTATCAGGATTTGACAGTTCTTTACGAAGGAAAGCTTGTTCCGGGATTCCTATTAATATTCCAACCATATCTGGCTTACTCTCCCTTCATTTGACGGATTCACATCAAAGGATTTTTATTATGTAGTCTGAAGACTGTGACTGTGGTTGATACTAGCATGTCACGCGAAAACGTCTCACGACGACGGCTACTGCAAGGCGTCGGCGCAGGTGTCGCAACGGCGGCCCTCGCCAGCAACGCAAGCGCGGCTGAAAACGACGAATACATCGTCGGCCTCGAGGCCAACGCCGGTTTCGAGGTCGCTAAACAGCGCGCGAGTAGCGTCAGTCGTGAGATCGACTTCGGCGACATTGGGAAGGCAGTGTCGGGTCAGTTTTCCGCCCAGGCTCGAACTGCCCTCCAGAACAATCCAAACGTCCGCTACGTCGAGAAAAACGGCCGTATGCACGCTCTCGACCAGGAAGTACCCTACGGTATCGAGAAAGTCGAGGCCGACGTCGCCATCGACGACGGCGAAACCGGCGACGGAATCAGCGTCGCGGTGATCGACACCGGGATCGACGCCGAACACGAGACCCTCGAGGAGAACCTCGGCGAGGGCTGGGCGGCCGACGGCGCCGAGTGTACGACCGACTGCGGTGGCGGCGGTCCATTCGGCGGTGGCGGCAACGACATCGACGAGTGTCTCGAGGAGTGGGACGACGACAACGATCACGGGACCCACTGTGCGGGCACCGTCGGTGCTGCCGACAACGGCGTCGGCGTCCTCGGTGTCGCACCGGACGTGACCCTGCACGCGGTAAAGGTCCTCGAGTGTGACGGTGGCGGGAGCTTCGACGCGATCGCCGACGGTGTCGTCTGGTCGGCCGATCAGGGCCACGAGGTCCAGAGCATGAGCCTCGGTGGCGACAGCGACTCCGATGCCCTCAGGGACGCCATCCAGTACGCCGACGAGCAGGGCGTCATCATGGTTGCGGCCGCGGGTAACAGCGGCCCCTGTAGCGACTGTGTCGGCTATCCCGCCAAATACGACGAGGTCATCGCGGTCTCGGCGACGGACGAGAACGACGAACTGGCGGACTTCTCCTCGACCGGGCCAGAGGTCGAACTCGCCGCACCGGGTGTCGACGTCAACTCGAGTGTTCCACGTGACGATTACGAGGAGTTCTCGGGCACGTCGATGTCCTGTCCACACGTTGCGGGCGCGGTCGCCACGTTGTTGGCGGCCGGCGTCGACCCAGCGGACGTCAAAGCGGCCCTCAAGGACGCCGCCGACGATATCGGCCTCGACGACAACGAGCAGGGTGCTGGTCGGTTGAACGTGGCCGAGGCACTAGATATCGAGGGTGATGATGACGACGAAGAGGACGACGACGAAGAGGACGACGACGAAGAGGACGACGACGAAGAGGACGACGACGAAGAGGACGACGACGAAGAGGACGACGACGACGAGGACGACGACGAA
>LKND01000061.1 GCA_001564275.1 Natrialbaceae archaeon Tc-Br11_E2g14
CCGTCCCGCCGGTCGAAGTTGATGGCACTGTAGGTGTCGTTCGGCCACCCACCGTAACCGAGCGTGTCCCAGACTGATGCGCGGTCGCAGTCGGCCTCGTACACCGGCTCGAGAAACATGACGTGAGGGAAAATCCTGGCGGTGACCTCGCCCCAGCCCACGGCGTCCGTGAACGCTGCGGCCGCCTTATCGTCCAGGACCGTCGCGTGAGCGACGCGGGCAAGGTGCGTGTACTCGCCGTCATGTCGTCCGTCGCGATCGGCGAACAGCAGGTAGTCTCCTTCTGCTGCTGGTTCGTCCGCCTGATTGCCCCAGACGCGGAGCGTGTCGTGGTCACCCGGCGGGGCGTAGACGGTTTCGATCCGAGCTCGGTCGACGCCTTCGACGATCGTTCGGTCGAAATTGGTCCGAATTGGGCCATCACCAGTCTTCACGGGAACCTGGTAGACGGTTGGATTGTCGGTGTGATCGGGATCCGGCCCCAACGTTTCGACGGCTTCGGGACGATCATTCTCGATCGACTCTGGAGTAACCACGTCCCCAACTGGCGACAGCCTGAACCGAATCGCCTCTCTTGGATCACCGTTTGCATCGTGAAGTTCCTCGAAAAAGTGGCCAGCATACAGGTACTGGCCGATGTATCGCACCCCAGCGTCCTCCATCGAGAAGAGATGGAGCTCTCTTCCCTCCTCGACGTGATCTCTGACGACGCGGTTTCCGCGTACCATCTCCATGTCACCGACCTGCCCTTCACCGGTATAGATAACCGTCCGATCAGTTCGGATTTCGTCTCGGTACCCGTGTTCTTCCCCACTTCCCCCTGTGAAGAGGAAGATGACCGGTTCATCGTTCGATGGTGCTATTCCACTCTGTCTGCTCCCGCCATATCTCGAGTGTAACTCTGTCCGCTGGTAGATCGAGCCGGGCTCGAGGGTGAGAGAAGACAGCCCTCGAAGTTGGTTCGCTACTGCTTCACCTGAATTGGTGAGGTGATTCCGATCGTCTACCCGTTCGACGTAACCAGTCACCTGCAGCCATTCACGATGGCGCTTTGCAACCGCGGAGGTTCCCATGTTGCACTGTTCAAACTCGCTAACCAGCAACTCCATCAACTCGTCGTCGGTTCGCGGTTCAATCGCCAACGCGCGGACGATCGTGTCAAATCCTTTAACTCCGGTACGGAGGCAACTGTACAGGACTAACGGATTTCGATCCCGCAAATAGCATTTACCGATCCGCGTGAGTTTGTAAGAACTGGTATCGCTCTCGATCAAGCCGATCGATTCGATGAAACTTAGGTGACGTTCGACGGCACTTTGCTCCTCGGCGTTCGTGTTGGTGAGAAGCCAATTAATCGTCCTCTCACTGGACACTCCTTCATTTTCCGTGTCGGGCACATCTAGCAGAGAGAGAAGATCGAAAAGGATCTCCAAGCGATTCTCGATTCCACCGTAGAATCGATCCGTGGACATCCGCCGGCCGTCAGTCATAGTTTTCTAACTCGAGACAGCATTACACTATAAATCCTGTCAAGGCTCTGTCCGGCAATTGATTGTCCTCCGATATTGCGGGCACACAAAGAATGCATAACCACCACTCTCGATTCTCAGTGCCTCTTCAGCGATCTGTGCGAAGGTGACAAATAGTGATTGCAGAAATATCGAGATACTCGAGTGGAACTACCATCGCTCAAGTACCTCAGGACTTCCAGGAATCACGATAGTACACGACAATTTCTTCAATCGAGGTTAGAGTCAGACTTCCGCTTCAATCGTCGATGCCTCCTCCAAATCCACCGGCGTTCCATTCCGAGCACTCGCTGTCGCTCGAGGTCTCCATGGGCTCCACCGGAATATGAACCGCGAGAACTCGCATTGCTCGTTCTCTGGGCTCAAACCGGCAGGTCGTCATAAATTCACTCCGCACATCCGTTCGTCGCAGAATTCATGGGCCCTGCCGGATTTGAACCTCGGTCGGAGCGACGCTCCTCCCTGCTTCAAATCCGCCAGTGATCCATTTCACACTGCTCGCTGTCGCTCTCAGGTTCCATGGGCCCTGCCGGATTTGAACCAACGACCACTCGGTATCCCCCACCATCTCACATCGAGCAGACGGTGTTATGAGCCGAGCGCTCTAACCAGACTGAGCTAAGGGCCCTGGCCTGCATGCGAGGGAAAACGGGCGGGCTAATTAACGCTTGCTGTCTACCACCTGCTCATGACTGCCGACCCAACCCCTGGGCCTCGTAATCGCGATGTTCGGCATACGCCAACGTGTAATAATCGCGCTCCGCGAGGTCGCTCGGATCGTCGGTCACGACGGTATCGCCCTCCGCCATGTAGAGCCGGCGGCCGAACACCACGTCGTATCCCGCTTCCTCGAGCTTCCGGCCCGTCTCGGAAGCGTCAGTCACCTTGAACAGGATCTGGCGGTCGGCCACGGTGGGTGCAGCCCCATCGGCAGCCTCGGCGAGGGCGAGTTCGCTACCCGCCTCGATTTCGATCCCCAGGGCCGTCGTGAATGCCGTGACGGAACTGACCCCAGGTACGACCTCGAGGTCGACCGACGGGTGCTCACGCTCGAGGCTCCGGCGGAGATGCCCGAACGTCGAATACACGTTGGGATCCCCCAGAGTGACGAACGCCGCGTCACCCTCGCTGGCCGTTGGGGCAACCGCCTCGGCGGCCTCGCGCCAGGCCCGCTCGAGTTCGTCGGGATCGCGCGTCATCGGGAACTCGAGGTCACCGATGCGCTCGGGTTCGACGTATTCGCGGGCGACCGAGCGCGAGAGCCGTCCGGGGGTGTAGACTACGTCCACGGACTCGAGGAGGCGTTTCCCGCGGACGGTCACGAGGTCGGGCTGTCCGGGCCCCAGGCCGATGCCGTACAGCGTCATTGGCTGTCGGGTTCGAAGTCAGCGAGGGTCTGGGTGTCGGTCCCGACCCGGTGTTTGGTCGCCAGGCCGGCCAGATGCGGGGCCTCGGGGACGATCAGTTGCTCGCAGGCGGTCCGGCAGGCGTTGGTGCTCCCGGGGAGACAGAACACGGGCGTGTCGGCGGCGATCCCTGCCGTCGCCCGGGAGGCCATCGCCCGCGTGCCGACCTCGTCCCACGAGAGCGAGCGGAAGAGCTCGCCGAATCCGGGGAGATCGCGTTCGAAGAGCGAGGACGTAGCGTCGGGCGAGACGTCGTCGGCGGTCACACCAGTGCCGCCCGTCGTGACCACCACGTCGATGTCGGGCTGGACGATCAGTCGCCGGACAGCGGTGCGGATCGACGCGAAGTCGTCGCGCACGAGGTCGCGAACGCGCACCTCGTGGCCCTCGGCCTCGAAACACGCCTGGATGGTGTCTCCACCGGGGTCGTCCGGATCCGCTGCGCCCGCCCTCGAGGTCGAGACGGTGACGATGGCGACGTACAGCGGGTCGATGACGTCGTGGCCGTGCTCGTCCGTGCTGCGTCGGTCTGGGTCGGTCATGTGCGTACCCTGGTATCAGTCTGGAGGGATCAAATACCATTCCCACCGCGTCGGGTCCACAGCGAAGACGCCAGGGCCCGATCAGTCGTCCCGACTCGAGACCACGAGCGTTCGGTTCATCGCCGTGGGTGTGGGATTCTCGAACTCGAGCCAGGCCTCTGGCCCGGCCTCAATCTCGTCGTCGGTGAGCAGACAGTCGTCGAGTCGGTCGAACAGCTTCTCGGTGTCGAGGTTGCGACCGATGACGGCGAGTCGCGTCTCGCGGTCGCCCCACTGCTCGTCCCAGGGGAGGTCGGGCTGGCCGGCACGGTAGGTCTCCTGTTGTTGCTCGGAGAAGCTGGCGATCCAGCGGCCGGTGACCTCGAGGCTGGTTTCGGAGGCGGCGAGGCTCGTGGTGATGGCCTGGTCCTCGCGGCCGGCGATCCAGGTGAGTCCCTTCACGCGGACCAGATTTGCGGGCGGGTCCTCGAGGAAGGCGAGCAGTCGCTGGGGGTGAAACGGGCGGATTCGGTGGTAGGTGTCGACGACGAGGCCGTAGCGTTCGGGTGGGTGGAGGTGGTCGTGGTCATAACCTTCGTCGTGGCCGTGGTCAGGATCCCCGTCGTGGGTGTCGTCGTGGCCCCCCGCTTCAGCAGCCTCGTCCCTCGATGTGTCCTCGAGAGCGTCGTCCTCGATCGCCTGCTTCCAGCCCGCCGCCTCACGTGCGACAGAGAGGTCGAACAACCCCGTCTCGAGGACGGCGGCAGCCGGAAGCGAGCCGTACTCCGTCGTCCGGATCTCGGCTCGCGGCTGGAGCGTCTCGAGGGTGGCGACGACAGCCTCGCGCTCGTCGTCGGTGACGAGATCACACTTGTTCACCACGAGCAGGTCACAGAACTCGATCTGCTCGAGGAAGAGGTCGGCGAGGGGGCGGCTGCCGGTCTCGTCCGGGCCTGCCCGTTCGGGCGGCTCGAGGGCCCCCTTGAGATGCAGGTCGTCGTCACCGTCCCGGTTCACTTCGCCGTCACCGTTGCCCACGTCATCCAACACGGCGTCCCCGAGGAAGGTGTCGTAAAATTGCCTGGCGTTGACGACCGTCACGATGGCATCCAGGTCGTACGGCCCGGCCGCTGGCCCGCGGGCGAATTGGTGAGCGATCGGCTCGGGTTCGCCGACACCGGAGGCCTCGACGACGAGTGCCTCGAAGTCGTGTCGTTTCCAGAGATCGATGACGGCACGGGAGAGGTCGCTTCCCAGACTACAGCAGATACAGCCGTTCTCTAAGGCCAGCACCTCCTGGCCGCTCTCGAGGTCGGTCCGGGTCTCGACGAGGTCGGCGTCGACGTTGACCTCGCCGACGTCGTTGACCACGACGGCAATCTCGCGTTCGTCCTGCTCGAGAAGGTGCGAGAGCAGGGTCGTCTTGCCAGCACCCAGTGCCCCACAGAGGACCGTGACTGGAACGCTCATTCAGTCGTTTGCTAGCGCGAGTTCACGTGTCTCTTCCGGTTCGAACGGATCCGAGTACGTCGACCAGTCCGCCACCATCTCGCTCTCGCTCAGCAGGCAGGCATCGAGTGTGTCGACGAATCCCGCCTCGTCGAACGCTCGACCGATGAACACCAGCCGCGTCATCCGGTCACCCCACTCATCGTCCCAATCGTCTCTGAGCCCCGGTCGCGCGGCGAAGTACTGCTCGCGCTGGGCCTGGGGCAGGGTCGCGAGCCACTCACCGGAAGGGCCGGCCCGAACCGAGGAGCCCGATTTGTCCAGCCCCATCGCGACGTCCTCGCGGCCAGCACTCCAGAAGAAGCCCTTCGCGCGGATGATTGCTGGCGGGAGGTCCGTCAGGGCAGCCGCGATCCGCTCGGGGTGGAACGGTCGGGCTCGCTCGTAGACGAACGAGGTGACGCCGTGTTCCTCCTGTGGGTCGTGGTGGTGGTCGTGTCGAAGTTCGTGCTTCCAGCCGGCTCCCTGCTGGGCGGCCTCGAAATCGAACCGGTCGGTGCCGAGGATTTCGCCTGGGTCGATCGCGCCGAACTCGGTGGGAACGATATCGGCTCTGGGCTGGAGGCGTTCGAGGACGGCCTCGATCTCCTCGAGGGCGTCCTCGGGTACGAGGTCACACTTGTTGAGGACGAGCACGTCACAGAACTCGATCTGGTCGAGGAGTGCCTCCTCCGGCACCCGCCCGGCCTCCGAAGCGAGTTCGTCGCTCGTGAGCGCACTCCCCGAGTCGAAGGACTCCCAGAAGGCGTGGGCGTTGACCACGGTGACCATCGTGTCGAGTCGGTAGGTGTCGGTGGGGTCGAAACTGGCGTCCTCGAACCCCAGGGCGAACGTCTGGGCCACCGGAATCGGCTCGGAGATCCCCGAGGACTCGACCAGCAGGTAATCGAAGTCCCTGGCCTCGGCCAGCCGGCCCACCTCCTCGAGCATGTCCCCGCGGAGTCGACAACAGATACAGCCGTTCGAGAGTTCGACGATTTCGTCTTCGCCTCCGAGATCGGTTCGTTGGGTGACGGCCTCGGCGTCGATGTTCACGTCCCCCATGTCGTTGACCACGACGGCAACGTCGTAACCGTGGTCAGCCGTCAGGACGTGATTGAGCGTCGTCGTCTTGCCTGCGCCGAGGCTTCCACTGAGTACCGTGACCGGAATGCGGTTGTCACTCGCCATCGTACTATCAAAAAGGTAGTCGAATATAATAACTATTGGTTTCTATCGGTCTTGATATAATAACTCGTGTCTTACAGAGGGAGATAGCGTACGACATGCCGATCGCCAGCGTCTCGATACCCAATGAATTACTCGAACGACTCGAGACCGCCGTCGACAGACACGAATACACCGCCGTATCGAGGAGGGAGGTCGCGCCACGAGGAGTTCGGGCCCGAGGATATAGAAGGGGTCCATGATGAGGGGGAGTGGGACACTCGCGGCACTGCTCGGGAGGAACGCGCTATGCTCACCGCTCGAGGGACACACCTGTCACACGATGGATCCGTTCGCGTTCGAACCCGACGGAGTCGCCGCGCCACCGCCAGGCAGTGACGCACTCATCGCGGATCCCGCCCGCCCCGTCGTCGCCTCGTGCCGTCCCCTCGAGCGAGACGATGACGTAGGACCGATCTGGCCAGGCAGCCCCCTCCCGGTCGGTCGCACTCGGGCCCGACGGACCCCGCGGATGGGAGTGATAGAACCCGACGATTGCCTCCCCGCGGCCTTCGAGCTGTTCGAAGACGGCCAGCTGTTCCTCGGGGTCGATCAGATAGCGCGTCGTCGGGTCTCGAGCCACGTTGGTCGTCGGGTACGCTGACGTGACGCGACGCCGATCGGGGCCGAAGGTGCCCCCCAGTATCCCACAGCACTCCGCCGGTGTCGCTTCGCGGGCCTGCTCGATGAGTGTCGACTCGATGGGAGCGGGTAGCTCGAGCGTGGGGATGGCGTCGTCAGTCACGTTAGAGTCGTCGGTCACGTCTCGAGCTCGAGCCGACTCGCCTCGTCCCACCCGGACAGGTCGGCAACCGGGACGGCTACGTCGGTCGCTGGCGGCGTCGGGAATCGGGCCGGCTGGATAATCGACGCCAGCGCCTCGAGCGTGTCGACCAGCCGCGGGCCCGGTCGGTTGAGGTAGTGGTTGCCGTTCATCGCCCAGACCCGGTCCGCTTGGACGGCGGTGAGTGACTCCCAGCCCTCGCGTTCGGTGAGGTCGGCCGCGTTTTCGGCAGTCTGCTCGAGGTCGAAGCCACAGGGACCGACGACGATCACCTCGGGGTCGTAGTCGACGATCTCGGTCCACTCCCGGGGGCGTGAGGCCGCCCCCACGTCCGCCAGCCCGTAGGCACCGCCAGCCCACTCGACCAGTTCGGCCGTCCAGTGGCCAGCGATCATCACCGGATTCGTCCAGTCGAAGATCGCGACACGCGGGCGCTCCTCGGGCTCGCGGTCGGTCGCTCGCTCGCGAACCGACGCGATGCGGGCCTCGAGATCGGCAACGACCTGAGCTGCGCGGTCGGAAACGCCGGCCGCATCCCCGATTCGCTGGATGTCCGCGAGGACGTCCTCGATCGAGTGCGGGTCGGTCGTCAGGATTGCAGGATCGATGTCGATGGCCTCGACGGCCCGCTCGACGATCACCGAATCCACGGCACAGACGTCACACATCCCCTGGGTGAGGACGAGGTCCGGTTCGGTCGCCTCGAGGGTGGTCCGGTCGATTTCGTAGACGCCAGTTCCGTCGTCGGCGTCAGTTTCCGCCGTGTCCCCATCCGTGGTCGCCTCGCCACCAGTTGCCTCCAGCACCTGCGCGTCGATCTCGCCACTCGAGGCGTCGGCGTCGATTCGCGAGCGAGTGATCGCCGGTCGATCAACCACCTCCGGCGGGTAATCACAGCCGTGAGAGACGGCCACCGGCTCGAGGCCCAGCCGGCAAACGATCTCGGTCGCCGACGGGAGCGTCGTGGCGATTCGCATTGGTCGTCATAAGGGCCTCGAAGGCAAAAAACACCCGTCTCGGTGGGTGCGGATGGATCCGTACAGCCGAAGGGCCTCGATCGTGGGCGGTGGACGGGGAATCGAGTGCCCACAGCCATACGGCACCAACTCGAGAACCGTGGCCCTCCTCGGAATCGCTGCAGTCCGGTACTGGCGAGTGCCCGATACGGGGTCGACCCTCGCCGAGATGCTGGTACAGCGTTCCCCTATCGTTTCCCCGAACGCAACTCGTAGTGTGAGACCGCGAGAACGGTCCGTCCGTCCCGTATCGCACCCTCGCTGACGGCCTCGCGAAGCTCGTCGTAGGGCATCGGAGCCACACGGATACTCTCGTCGTGGTCGAGTGCCAGCTCCCCCTCTGGGCGGCAGTCATGGGCGACGAAAAAGTGCATCACTGAGTCTGCGAGCCCGTTGGCCGGCTCGACCGTCACGAGGGGCTCGAGCGTGTCAGCGATGTGGCCCGTCTCCTCGGCGAGTTCGCGACGAGCGGCGGCCGCTATGTCCTCGTCGTCTGGTTCGGTCGTGCCGACGGGGAGCCCCCGGTTGATGCGACCGACGGCCTGTCGCCACTCCTCGATGCAGACCACCTCGTCGCCGCTGAACGGGAGGATACAGACGCTCTCGGGTTCCGAGAGGTAATCGAAATCGGTTTCGTGCCCGGCTGGCAGGCGTACGGTCTGCGTAACGATATCGAAGCCGGGACAGGTGTAGGCTACGTCGGATTCGAGCGTCTCCCAGGCGAGTGGGTCTGCAGTCATGCCCGTCGATTGGAGCGGTGATCGCAAAAGTGCCCCGACGGCGGGGCCACCGATCGACGGATAGCGTGGATCCCGATGCGGTCGTCTCGAGGACCCCAGGAACGGGACCCAGAAGAAAAATACGTCCCGCGTTCCGGTCCTGTACCGCGCCTATAACAAAGCCACGCTTCGGTGACCGTTCGTTTTCAGAGGGTGATCCATGGACCAACTAACCGGATTTCAGCGCGACTTGCTGTACGTCATCGCCGGGATGGACCGACCGTCGGGACAACAGATTCTCGACGACATCAACGACTACATCGACCAGCCGGTCACACACGGGCGGCTGTATCCGAACCTGGATACGCTGGTCGATCGTGAACTGGTCGAAAAGGGCCAACTCGATCGGCGAACGAACTACTACGCGCTCACACCGAGGGGCCGTCGGGTGCTCGAGCAACGACAGGAGTGGGTGAACCACTACGTCGACGCCTGATACGCGTTACCGTGGCTTTTACCGGTGATCGTCCGTAACCGGGCCCGTAACCACCGGGAAGCGGCGACAGCGAACCGTATGAGCGAGACTGTCACGTCCCGTTCCGGTGGTCACTGCGTCGCGGTGGGATCACCGGTACCAGTGACGACGCTCCCGGTACGTCGGGAACGCACTCGCCGGGACGGGCCGCGTCTACAGTAGCCACTGAACGTCATTGCACACACCCTCCAGACCATGGCTCACTGTGAGGGTGTGTAAACCGTTTCAATTGTTACGATAGCTAGCCGGGTCCCGCGAATCAGTGAGTTCGGACTCGAGTGGTGGGGCTCAGTAGTCCTCGTCGTCGTCCGCGTCGTCCGTCATCTCCTCGTCGTCATCTTCGTCGTCGTACTCGTCATCGTCAGTCACTTCGTCGTCCTCACCCGGTGCCTCCTCCTCGTCATCATCGTCGTGCTCCTCGTCGTCGACGTCGTCATCCGCAGGCGGCTCCTCGTCGTCTGGTTCCTCGAGGGCCGCGGGCCCATCGACCGTGAGCGCCACTGCGAACGCGCGGTCCTCGTCGTCCGGCTCGAGGAATCCGATCGCGGCTGCGGTGTAGGCCGTCCCCATCTCGAGGTCGACCGGGACGGTGGCGACGACGTCGTCGTTGTGTTCGTCTTCCTCTTCGTCGTCGGTGTAGTCGTCTTCTTCCTCGTCGTCGGCCTCGCCAGGCGCTTCCGCTTCGTCATCGGTCTCCGCGTTCATCTCGTCGTCCGCTGCCGGCCGAACCTCGAGGTCGTAGCTCCCCGCCGCCACCGCCAGGTAGTTCGTCGACTGGCCGAAGGCAACGTCGCTGAACAGCGCGACCCCGCTTTCGGCTTCGACCACGTCGACCGCCGGCGCGTCGGGTGACGCGTGCAGCAACCGAACCAGCGCGGAGCCAGCGTCGGTCAGCGCCAGGATTTCGAACGTGTCAGCCTCGAGTTCGCCGATGGCGGCGAGGGTGTAAAACGCCTCTCCGACCTCGACGTCCTCGTCGAAGACGACCGTCTCCTCGTCGCCCGCTGCCGTCACCCGAACGCCGTAGGTGCCGGGCTCGAGCTCCAGGTACGGACTCACCGTATCGTAGGGAACGTCCGCGAGGACCTGTTCGTCGTCGACGAACACGTCCACGTTCGGGGCGTCGGGTGCAAAGTGGGCCACCCGAACCCCAGACGCCGGGACGTCCTCGTCGTCCGGGTCCTCGTCCCGTTCGTCGTCATCGTGTTCGCCGACGGCGTACACGTGACCGGTGAGGAGTGCGCCGCCCGCGCCCAGTGCGCCAAGTGCCTTCAATGTCGTTCGTCGTGATGTCTCCATGTGTGGGCGAATGTGGGGGGTATCCGGGCATAAACAGCGTAGTCAGTTGCCGCGATTGGGCAGCGGTTTATTCGCGTAGGAGTCCCCTACACCCCGGAAATCTCCATCTAGCCGTGACAGTCCGCGATCGATGGCGCCACCGGTGGCCCACCAACCCGCTCGAGTGCCGCCATGACTTCGTGTGGCCACGATCGTACCCTGACCCAGTGACGGACGCCACCCGGGGCAGGGCCACCGGCGATCCCCGAACGCTTGTCAGGGGTCGTGACAGTCCGGCCGATCGCGGCTAAGCACCTTGGGCAGAGCGTTATACACCTCGTGGCTGTAGGGCTGGATCAACCATGTCCACGATCGCGGAGTTCGATATCGACGCGAGCACGATCGCCCTCGGGCCCGCAATCGAGGCCTGTCCCGACTGTAGCTGTGCCGTCGAGCGGGTGATCGCCGCGGCCGACCGCGGCCTCTGGTTCGAAGGGGTCGAGGCCGATCGACTCGAGGCCGCTCTCAGGGCAGATCCGACCGTGGCTGGGGCCACCCACGTTGGAACGGACCAGGAGGCCGGGCGACGCCTCTACGACGTGACCATCGACCCGGCGGCGCTCGACGTCTTCGAACGCGTCCTCGCCCACGGCGGCACTGTTCTCTCGGCTGGGGCCACCGACTGCTGGTGGCACCTGCGCGTGCGGTTTCGCGACCGCGAGGACGCCAGCCAGCTGTACGACCATCTCGAGGACCGAGGGGCGACGCTGACGCTGTGCAGACTCACCGACTCCGATGGCATGGACGCCGTGCGAAATCGACTGACCGACAAGCAGTTCGAGGCCCTCGTCGCCGCACTCGAGCACGGCTACTTCACGATCCCGCGAGAGACGTCGTTGGAGGAACTGGCCACCCGGCTCGACGTCTCCCATCAGGCGCTCTCCGAGCGACTTCGCCGGGCCTACCGCGCGCTGGTCGTGACCCAGTTGCAGGGTTCGGGACCGGTGGGAGCCCTCGAGGAGCAGCCAATGGCGGATGGCGAGGCCACCGAGATCCCCTTACAGTGAGCGCCAGCAACCTGGCAGCGGAAGCGGAAAAGCGCCGTATTCTGGAGGCGTGGCGCAGATTCGAACACTTGAAGACGGTCGCGCTCACTCCATTTGCGCGCTGACACTTCCCTGCCCGAAGCTGCGCGCCGGGACGATTCACCCGCATCCAACCGACGAGGAGCGACAGCGACGAGTCGCGGATACGGGAGAAAGCGGGTCGGCGCAGATGTCGAACCACGGTCGGAGCGAAGCTCCTCCCTGAGTCGAATCTGCTTGGATCCATTTCTGCCCGCTCACGAACGCGACTCGCTGCGCTCGTCGGTTGTTGTTCGCGGGCACAAATGGGCCGGCGCAGATTCGAACTGCGGTTACGGCCACCCGAAGGCCGAAGGATGCCAAGCTACCCCACCGGCCCGCATGCGAGGCCAGGACACCTGAGGGGTTAACGATTACGAAACACTCAGGATGGATTCGACGGGACGCCAACCTCGAGTGAGTCACACACCGCTATCAGTTGCTCGTGGGTCCGCTCGAGCGAACCCGAGTTGTCGATCCGATGGTGGCTCCCCTCTGGGGGCTCGAATTCGGATTCAAGCAGCGTGTGCACCGAGAAGTCGGCATCGCTCTCGTCACCCTCACGGTCGGCGATCCGCTCTCTGACCACGGGCGTCTCGCACTCGACCCGGATCAATTCGAAAGCGGCACCAGCCGCGGTCGCCACCTCGCGTGCCTCCTTTCGGAGGGATTCCCGACGGAAGGTGCCGTCGACGATCGCGACACCGTCGCGCCCGAGGGCCGCTTCGGCGCGAGACAGTGTCTCCTCGTAGGTGGCCTGCGTTTCGGCGCTGGTGTACTCGGGATCGGGAAAACAGTCTTTGCGGACGACATCGGTGCGGACGAGTTCGGCCTCGAAGCGGTCGGCGAGGGTCGTCGCGACGGTCGTTTTTCCCGTCCCGGGCAACCCACAGACGACGACGAGGCGCTTCCGTGCGGACATGTCGGATTCGATGAAAGCATGGAACGGTGGGGGCTTGGGTGTTGTGCTTCCCACGAGACCCCCCGCCACTCGAGCGAGGGCATCCGCGTTTACCCACCGCCGCGCCCACCGGCACCCACGCGATCCATCGCCGCGAGCACCTGGGCCAGCCCCGAGGCCTTCAACTGGGGAGTCTCGGCCTCGAGTTCCCCGCGACTCCAGAACCGAACGTCGGCCGCATCGTCGCCAGCGACGGGCGTGGGCTCCCCCTCGAGGGCCGTCCGCGAGGCCGCGTAATTGAACGAGACGTACGCTTCCCCGTCGGGGAACGTGAGGTGGCCGTCCCCGATCAGCGTCAGCGCAGCTGGTCCGGGATCCAGTCCGGTCTCCTCGGCGAGTTCGCGCGCCGCCGCGACCCGCGGTGGTTCCGACGGGGAGATGTGCCCGCCGGGGAGCGCCCACTTGCCGGCATCGCGTCCCTCGCCCATCTCGGTCAGGAGCACGGAATCCGGGCCGACAACGGTCGCCCGCGCCATCGGCACCGGGTTCTCGTACACCGTCAGCGAACACGTGGGACAGTGTGGGCGCTCGCCGTCGTCCGTGGGCCGTTTCGATAGCGAATCTCCACAGACCGGGCAGTACGCGAGGGCTACGGGCTCGATCGTCCAGGCCATGTGCCAGATCGCAACCCAACCCCGATAGGCCTACCGCCCACAGATCGGCGAGGAAATCACCATCCTCCGCAGTCGTTGGAGATTCAGCTGATCGACGGTAACGAGACCCACGACACCCGTCCGTGGACTCAAAAAGCCGTGTAACCGTCCGTATCGAGGTAGTTGTGAGCAACCGTGATCGCCTGATCCGCGTGCAACCGCGTCGGCCCCACGCGAAGTCGCCGGTCCACCCGGTCCTCGAGCACGGCCTGCTCGGCACTCGAGAACTCCCGGTGATCAGAGAGCACGAACACCGCCCCGGCCAGTTCCCCCGCAGCCACGTCGACAATCGCCTCACCGTCCTCGTGTAACTGCACGACTGGTCCGTCGTCGATGGCCTCGAGGGTCCCCACCAACCCACGGCGATAGCCCGCGACACCGGGGTGGATGTCGGCGGGCATCGCCCCGATTGCCTCCTCGCGGGACTCGAGGGCGCGCCGCACGAGCGCCGCGGTGCTTCGCTCGTCGGGGTTCAGTCGCCGCAGTTCGCTCCCGTCGAAGGTGATCGTGTAGGCGTCCTGGACGACCACGTGGGCGTGGACGTACGTACGGATGCCATGGGAGGTGACGAAGGCGGCGGCGATCGATCGGGCGATGGCGTCGAGGCGCCCCGCACCGCCGGCGAGGTCATCCAGCGAGAAATCACCCTCGAGCGGAACGTCGTGGGCGAGACAGATGAAGTGACGCGTCGGCGAGTCCATACCCGCACTCGAGTGAGCGAGGGTTTACCGGTTTCTGATTTCGGCTCGGTAGCGAACGGTACCGGCCTGCTCACACCCGCCGCTCGAGGAAGTCAGCCAGCAGTTCGAACATTCGGAGTTTCTGGTCCTGATCGGAGGAGGCGTGGCCCTCCTCGCCCAGTTCCTCGTACTCGAAGTCCGTCCCCTCCTCGTAGCCGGCCTCGAGCATGGCGTCCCGGAAGATCCGCGCCTGCGAGACGGGCACCCGACGATCGTTGACCCCGTGAACTAAGAAGATCGGCGCGTCGAGGTTCTCGACGTGGGTCACGGGACTGCGCTCGGCGTAGAACTCGGGGTTCGCTTCGGGGGTCCCCAGATACGTCTCCATCAGCTCCGTCCGGAAGTGCGGCATCGTGTTCTCGTACATGTCCTCGAGGTCCGTGAGGCCGATCCAGGCGACGCCGGCAGCATAGAGATCGGGATACTGGACCAGCTGCCAGTACGCGGAATAGCCCCCGTAGGAGCCACCGAAGACGACGACACGGTCCTCATCGAGCCAGTCGTGGCGCTCGAGGACGTGTTCGGTCGCGACGGCGACGTCGCCCTGTTCGGCGCCCGCCCAGTCGTCGTACAGTTCACGGACGAACGACCGGCCGCGACCGGTCGAGCCGCGGTAGTTGATCTGCAGGACGGAGAAGCCCTGGGAGACGAGCACCTGCGTGTAGAGGTCGAACGAGAGGGTGTCGCGAGCGCGAGGCCCGCCGTGGGGATTGACGATCAGCGGGGAGGGGCGCTCACCCGAATCGTAGAAGATCGCGCCGATATCGAATTCGTCGTAGGGCTCGTATTCGACGGCGGCCTGTCGGGTCTCGGGAACCCCGTCGGAGGCGATGGTAACGTACTCGGCGTCGGCGAAGTCCTCCGGGTCGAACGGGCCGTACTCTGCCTCGAGCAGCGTCTCGTGGGTGTCGCTCTCGAGGTCGTAGACCAGCAACTCGGGTCGCCGGGTCGGCGAGGTGTGCTGGATCAACACGGTTTCGTCGTCGATGACGACGTTGCCAGGGCCGTAGCCGCCGAAGGAGGCAACGCCCTCCGGGACGTCGAGTTCCCGACCTGCGCCGGTCTCGAGGTCGTAGATTACGGGGACGGAAACGGCGTCCCGGCTCCGGGTGACGAGCACGCGCTCGCCGTCGGGGGTGAAACATTGACCGCTCTCTTCGAACTCCCCGTCGCCGAGCCACTCGACGGTCCCGTCCTCGAGGTGGTAGACGCCGGCCCGGCCGAGGTCCGCGGAGTTGTCGCTGACAAGCAGGCGCTCGCCCTCGGGGCCCCAGTCGTCGGCCCCGGCCTCGGCCCCGTCCTCGCCGATCTCGAGATTTCGATGGTTCGAGCCGTCGACGGCCATGAGGTAGACGTCCTTGTTGTTGTAGTCCTCGGACTCGTTGGTGGTGAACGCTACCTCGTCGCCGTCGGGCGATAGCGTTGCCCCGCCCGCGGCACGCTCGTAGTCGGTGAGCTTCGTGGTCTCGCCGCTCGAGAGATCGTGACGGTAGACGTTCATCTGGCCGTCTCGCGTCGAGCCCAGGAGGAGCGTCTCGCCGTCCTCACCCACGTCCTGGATCGTCACCTGACCGTCCATCTCGACGACGGGTTCGGCCTCGCCAGCACGATCGATCGCCCAGACGTCGTTTTGCTCGTTGCCCCCGTCGTCGAGGTGGAAGAACACCCGCTCGTCGTCGCTGGCCCAGGAGACGAACCAGCGGGCGTTCCGGGGCACCTCACCCGCTGACCACTGCTCGAGCTCGCCCGTCTCGACGTCGAGGACGTGCAACTCGTTGCGGCCCGTGATGTCGTAGTAGAGCGCCACTGCCTCGCCGTCGTCAGACACCGTTGGATGGGCCATCGTCGGCAGCCTCGCGAGTTCCTCGAGAACGTCGATATCGTCGGTTCGTGCCATAGTAGTTCGTGTCGTCCGCTCGACTTTAACGTGTGGAAACCGGGCACCAGTCGCCGGTGCTGGGGCCTCGAATCGGTGCCACCGATCCGGTCGACGGCTCGCGGTGGATGGCCGTGGGAGGCGAAGGCTCGACTTTTACTTCGAAAATGAAAGTGAAAAGCTTCGTAGTTCGTAGTTTCATACTTCGTGTTCGATAGTGTTGCCCGCAGCCCCTCGCGCTAACTGACCTCTCGTTCCGGCCATCGACGAACCGGGGTAGTCCCCAACCGACAAGGCGTGAAAACGATCCGTGACACCGCCGTTGGAACCCCTCCCAGCTCAGGCCGCCGAGACGGAGTGCTCACCGGCCCTCGAGCGCACGAACCCGACCACGAGATACACGACGGGCGTATCGAGGACGGCGATAGCGAGTTTTAGCAGGTATTGGCCGACGATCAACGCCGCGAGTTCCGCGCCACCGAGGACGGGGCCGACGCCCAGGAGGACCGGGGCGAGGTAGAAGGCCACGCCGACGAAGATGACGGTGTCGATCGCCTGACTGCTCGCCGTCGAGGCGAGGTTACGCACCCAGAGCATGTCGCCACCAGTCCGGTCCCGAATCTCGTGGAACACCCAGACGTCCCAGTTCTGGCTCACGAGATACGCCAGCAGGCTCCCGGCGACGATGTTCGTCGAGGCCCCGAGGACGGTTTCGAACGCCGCGGGGTCGACGCTCGCGGGGGCGGCCGGTGCCCAGATGGTCGACCAGACGAGCACGAGGAGCACGAAGTTCATCGCGAAGGCGACGTTGACGACGATCTGTGCCGCCCGCCGCCCGTAGAGTTCGGCATAGCAATCGCTCGCGAGGAACGTCAGCGCGTAGGCGAGCGCGGCCCCCGGGAGCACGAGTTCCGCGCCCGTGACGGGGAGGGTAACGGGAAGGTCGAACGCCAGCACCTTTGCTGCCGTCACCTGCGCCGTGATGAGCGCGGTGACGAACAGCGCGATCAACGACACCTGGGGAATCGTCGGCGTCGACTGCGTCTCGGTCATATCCCGCCCTCTCGAGGCGATCGGCTAAACGGTACTGATCCGCCCTGGAGGGTCCACCGACTCGAGTCCAACGTTCACTCGAGTTGGCTACGTGTGCCACCGAAAGAGATCGAGTCGATTACCGCCCTTTTATTCCACCAACGGCTAAAAGATATTTTGTTTTCCAACCCCCTGGTGAGGGAAACAGTAGGTGCGTCGGAACTGACGAGTATTACGTCCGAACCATCGATTTTCCCCCACCGTCCCGAGTGAACGCAACCCACGCAACCCTTATTCACCTCCCGGCACTTCCCTCGGATGCAATGGCGAAAGGAAACGTTGATTTCTTCAACGACACAGGCGGCTACGGTTTCATCGAGACGGACGACGCAGACGACGACGTGTTCTTCCACATGGAAGACGTCGGCGGCCCGGACCTCGAAGAAGGCACCGAGATCGAATTCGACATCGAACAGGCCCCCAAGGGCCCCCGCGCGACGAACGTCACCCGCCTGTAACACGGTACGGTTTTCCGTTCTGACCTCGGTTTCACTCGCAACTTCCAACTTTCAACTTTCATCACGACCCGCGAGCGACGGGCGTCTCTCTCGAGCGGTCCGCTAGCACCGCCCAGCGACGAGGACGCGGTTCCCGACCGTCGCCGGCCAGGCCCTTCCGACACGCGTTTAATCGACCGGGCCCGAGTCGCCGGTAATGCAACTGTGCGTGACCTTCCTCGGCACCAGCGGGGCCGTCCCGACGACTCGCCGCAACCCGAGTGCGGTGTTCGTCGCCCGCGGTGGCGACCAGCTGCTGTTCGACTGTGGGGAGGGCACCCAGCGCCAGCTGATGCGATTTGGCACCGGCTTCGGGGTCTCACACCTCTTCGTCACCCACTGCCACGGCGACCACGTCCTGGGTATCCCCGGACTCCTCCAGACGATGGCGTTCAACGAGCGCGAGGCCCCCCTGACCATCCACGGTCCTCGGGGGACCCGCCGAAAACTCCGCTCGCTGGTCACCCTACTGGACAACCGCCCATCGTTTCCCGTCCACGTCTCGGAGGTCGGCCCCGGCGAGGTTGCCCACCGCGCCGACGAGTACGCGGTGTGGGCCTTCGAGACGGACCACAACACCCGCTCGGTGGGCTACGCGCTCATCGAGGACGACCGCAAGGGTCGGTTCGACCGCGAGCGCGCCGAGGAACTCGGCGTGCCCGTCGGCCCCGCGTTCTCCCGGCTCCACGACGGTGAGTCAGTGGAACTCGAGGACGGGACGGTCGTCGAACCGGAGGAGGTCGTGGGCGACCCCCGACCGGGCCGCTCGGTGGTCTACACGGGCGATACGCGACCGACCGAGGCCACGGTCCGGGTCGCCAGGAAGCCCGACCTCTTGATCCACGACGCCACGTTCGGTGGCGACCGGGCCGACCGAGCCCGACAGACGGCCCACTCGACGGCCCGTAAAGCCGGCGAGATCGCGAGCGAGATGGGGGCCCAACGGCTCGCGCTGGTTCACCTCTCCTCACGGTACGCCGGCCAGCCGGCCCCCCACCTCGAGGAGGCTCGCGAGGCCTACAGTGGCGACCCCGAAAACGTGTTGCTACCCGACGACGGGGACAGCCTGGAGATCCCGCTCACTGACGAGTGACCTGGATCCTCGCTCCCGGAACGTCGGTCACGACGAGCTGTCGGCAGCGGTAATCGCCTGCGTGGCGGCCACCCGGCTCCCGAGAGAGTACCGTTCGAGCGCCCCATCGCGCTACTCGAGGACCACGTCATCCCTTTCGAACGTCAGCTCAGCGCTACTCGAGCGTCGGCAGATACGCCTCGTTCGCCACGAGCAACTCCTCGGTCATCTCGTGAATCTCCTCGAGCGTCAGCGAGGCCGCCGTCAGCGGATCGAGTTTGACGGCCTGGTGGACGGCCTCCCGGTCCCCCTCGAGGGCACCCCGCACCGCGAGTTCCTGCACGTTCACGTTCGTCCGGGTGATCCCCACGAGGGGCTGTGGCAGATCGCCAACTGAACACGGGTGGACGCCAGTCCCGTCGACGAGACAGGGCACCTCGACGCAGGCCGCCGTCGGGAGGTTCGCGATGGCCCCCGTCTCGTTGGCGACGTTCAGGTTGAGCCGCCGCGGCGTCCCCGTCTCCAGGGAGTGAATGAGCCGGGAGGCGTACTCCTCGGAGCGCTCGATGCCGACGGCGTCGAGGTCCACGTCCGCGAGGGCGTCGTCCCGCTCGGCCGATCGCTCTTTCCAGCCCTCGAGGTAGGTCGCGGTTGGCATCCGCTCGGCGTAGCCGGTTCCCTCCAGACGCTCGATCTCCGCCGGATCCGTTCGGAAGTAGGGGTGATACTCGCTGTTGTGGTGGCTCGACTCGGTGACGAACCGGCCAAAGTGCTTCATCAGGTCGAACCGGACGGTGTCCTGTTCGTAAATCGTGCCGTCGTCCATCGCCGCCCGAAGGTCGGGATACAGATCCTGGCCCTCGTGCTCGAGTTCGAGGAACCAGGCGACGTGGTTGATCCCCGCGACCCAGTACTCCAGTTCCGCCTGCGGGAGCTCGAGGTAGTCGGCGATCGCTTCGGCCGTATGTTGAACGCTGTGACAGAGACCGACGGTCTCGATCTCGGTCGCCTCGAACAGCGCCCAGCAACAGATCGCCATCGGGTTCGTGTAGTTCAACAGGAGGGCGTCGGGGCACAGCTCCTCCATGTCTCGGGCGATCTCGAGCATCGTCGGAATCGTCCGGAGCCCGCGGAAGATCCCGCCGGGGCCGAGCGTGTCGCCGATGGCCTGCTCGACGCCGTAGCGTTCCGGGATGCGAATCTCGTTCTCGAAGGGCTCGGTGCCGCCGACGTTGATCATGTTGAGGACGTAGTCGGCCCCCTCGAGGGCCTCACGTCGGTCGGTCGTCGCCTCGATCGTCGCCCCGACGTCGCCGTTTTCGACCATCGCCCGGGCGACGCGCTCGGTCTGCTCGAGGCGGTGGTCGTCGATGTCCATCAGGACGATTTCGCTGTCGGCAAGTTCGGGAAAAGAGAGGAGATCGCCGACGAGTTTCTTCGCGAATACCATGCTGCCGGCTCCGATGAAGGCGATTCTTGACATGGTGGCCGGTCGGGACAGAACGCGAATAAACCTGCTGATCCGTGCCAAGTCGCCCTCTCGGCCGCAGACGACGACCACTCGAGGGCCGACGGTGCTCGACCGGCGAGGAGCCGGGAGGCCATCGTCCCGACAACCCCGGAGCCGCCGTGGGTTTATATCGGAACCGGCCCTAACCAGGTCCGTGAGCACGCGAACGCGCGCCCTCGATGCAGTCGTCTTCGGGGTCGACGTCCAGTCGGGCGACATTCGCGGCGACGCCCCATCCTACGCCCTCGTCCGCTACGCGACCGACGGTGACGAGGAGCGCCTCGAGCGCGACGTCGTCTCCCACCGGAAACTCAGACGCCTGATCGCCGACGAGCAACCGGCCATCGTGGCGACGGACAACATGTACGAACTGGCCGCCGACAAGGACCAGTTGATCCACTTCCTGGGATCGCTGCCCGCCGACACGAAACTCGTCCAGGTGACCGGCGACGAACGCCCGGAGAGTCTCTCCCGAGTGGCCAAGCGTCACGGCATCCCCTACGCGAAAGAGCCAATGCGGGAGGCCGAAGCCGCCGCCCGCCTGGCCGCCCACAACGTCGGCTACGAGGTCTCCGCGTTTACCGACACCACCGAGGTCAAGGTTTCTCGCGGGCGCTCGACCGGCAAGGGCGGCTGGTCCGCCGATCGCTACACCCGGCGCATCCACGGCTCCGTGAAACGCCGGGCCAGGAAGGTCGAGAGCGCTCTCGAGGACGCCGGCCTCGAGTACGACCGCGAGGTCCGGGAGGCCTATGGCGGGTTCGCCAACGCCGTCTTCACCGTCGAGGGCCGCCCACAGGACATCCCCGTCTCGAACGAGCGATCGGGCGACGTCCGCATCGAAATCGAACGCGAGCGACGCGACGGGATCGAGTTCAAGCCGCTGGTGAAGCGTCGGGACCACGTGGTCGTCGGCATCGACCCCGGGACGACCACCGCCGTCGCCATCGTGAGCCTCGAGGGCGACGTCCTGGACGTCTGGAGTTCGCGCACGAACACCACGGCCGACGTCATCGAGTGGATCGTCGAGCGCGGGCGACCGGTCGTCATCGCTGCCGACGTCACGCCCATGCCCGAGACCGTCGAGAAGATCCGTCGCAGTTTCGACGCCGCCCGGTGGACCCCCGAGCGGGACATCCCGATCGACGAGAAACAACACCGGACCCGCGAGCACCCCTACGACGACGACCACCAGCGCGACGCCCTCGCGGCCGCCCTGTACGCCGTCGACGATCACGCCGACCAGTTCGAACGGATCGCCAGCAAACTCCCCCCGGGCGTCGACCGCGGCGAGGTGATCGCACGCGTCGTCGCCGGCGGTGAAACCGTCGAAACCGTCCTCGCGGACCTCGAGGGCGACGACGACGGGGAAGCCGAGGAGTCGACTCACGAGCCCCGAGAGCTCACCCAGGAAGAGCGCCGCATCAAGGATCTCGAGCGACAGGTCGAGCGCCTTGAGGAGCACGTCGAGACCCTCGAGGGCCGAATCGAAGAGCGCGACGAGACGATCGAGGACCTCGAGGCCGAACTCGCCGTCGAAAAGCGCGGCGAGCGCCGCCAGATCAGGAAAGAACGGGAGGTAAAGCGCTTAGAACGGAAGGCCGATCGCCTCGAAGACGAGCGCGACGAGGCCCGTGATACGGTTGCAGACCTCGAGCGGAAAGTCGAGCGGATGAAGGCCCTCTGGAAGCTCGACCACTCGAACTTCGCCGACGTCTCCGAGAAACAGGCCGGTCTCGTTCCCGTGAAGGTAGTCGAGAAGTTCACCAAGGGGGCGATCAGGGCGGCAAACGAGGACTACGGGATCGCCGAGGGTGATGTCGTCTGGGTCAAAGACGCCAGCGGCGCGGGCCGTTCAACCGCCAAACTCCTGGCGGATTTCGAACCACGCGTGATCCTGAAGGATGGGGGGCTCTCCGACATCGCGACGGCGATTCTCTTCGAGAGAGAGATTCCCATGGGGCCCGCTGCCGACGTCGCCATGCAGGAGGTCGACGAGCTCGCCGTCGCCCGCGAGTCCGACGTCGAGGACGTCATCGACGACTGGCGTGAACGGGCACTCGAGCGCGAGCGCGACCAGAAAGTGCAACTCGTGGATCAACTGATCAGCGAGCACAGGGCCGGGGACAACGAGGTCTAGAGGTTAGACCATACCCCAGGCCGACAGCATGCCCGAGACGAGGGATTTGACCACGAGACCGACACCGATCAACATGAGCCCGAGCCCCGCGGCGATGATCCAGTCCTGGGAGGCGATCAGGCCGATTCCGCCGAGTAGCATGAGGACGCCCACGATACCGAGTGGACCGAGATTTGTGCGCATACCCGTCGACTCGAGTGGACGCTCTTAACGGCGGTGGTTTCGGGCTCGAGGACTGTTCAGTGTGCTGAACGATGCATGATAGTGCGGCGTCGGGCGGGGAGAGAAAGGGCCATCCTCGAGTGACCAAGCCACCGAGGACCGACTGACCGAGCAACTTAACCCACAGCCCGCGCTAGTTTCGGTGGGAGAGAGAGCCTGGCTGCCGCGATGGCCCGACTGGCAACGGACGGGCCACCAAACGCCGAGGGACCCACGTGGTCGCTCGAGCGCCTGCGAGGAAAGTCCCCCCACCCGTCGGGCGGGTGACCGGACGCAAGTCCGGAGCGGGAGACCGCTGGCGCTGGAACAGCAACGACACGTCTCGGCCCGATCGATGAGGC
>LKND01000132.1 GCA_001564275.1 Natrialbaceae archaeon Tc-Br11_E2g14
ATGTTCGTCTCGAGCTGGGAGCTGAGTTGGCGGTGGTTCTTGACGTAGATCTTGTCGGTGATGGCCACGGCTGTCTCGGTCTACAGGCGGCGTCGACAAAAGCGCCTCGGACGGAGCCAATGAGCCGAGCGGGGCCGTTCGGGACCGACCGGGACCCCCGGAATCGAACGCAACGGGCGGCCCCAGACACCGAAACCGCCGGAACTGCCGGAACCGAACGCAACGGGCGGCCCCCACACACTGGAACCAACCGACAGCTGGGCCCCCAGGGAGCCAGTACCCGGAAAGCAACCGAACCAGTAAAGGTAACCGCCCCCCTCGTCGGGCACATGACGACGACGCTCGGGACGGCGAGCGCGTCACCCGGCGAGATCGACACGGGACGCCTCGAGGTCGGTGAAACTCGAGACGGCAGCCCGGTCGGGCTCCCCGTGGCCGTGATCAACGGCGCACAGCCGGGCCAGACGCTCTACGTGCAGGCAGCGAGTGATGGCGACGAACTCAACGGCGTGGGCGTCCTCACCCGGACGATCCCACGGCTCGACCCCGCCGAACTCGCGGGGACGATCCTCGTGGTCGGCATCGTCAACTACCACGCCTTCCAGGTGGCCGAACATCGCAACCCGATCGACCAGACAAAGATGAACCGCTGTTACCCCGGCGAGGCCGAGGGCACCTCGAGCGAGCGGATCGCACACGCCACATTCGAGGTGGCCTCGCGGGCCGACCTCGTCGTCGACCTCCACCAGGGGTCGACTAGCCGGATGATCGACGAGGTCCGGGTGCGCTGTGGCCAGCGCCACCGCATCCACGACGAGTGTCTCGAACTCGCTCGCGTCTTCGGGCTCGAGTGTGGGCACGTCCTCGACCAGAAGGGGCCCGACGGCCAGTTGGCCCGAGCCGCGCCCGACGAGGGTATCCCGACGATCGACCCCGAACTCGGCGGCTGTGTCGGCTGGGACGAGGCGAGTATCGAGAAGGGCGTCGCCGGCATGTTCAACGTCCTTCGTCACTACGGCTTCCTCGCCGGGGACGCCTCCACGGTCGCCCTCGACCGAGCGACCGGGTTCGAGCAGTATGGCGCGCCCTGTGGCGGGCTGATCGACTTCGAGCCGGAACTTGGTGATCGGATCTCGCCCGGTGACCCCCTGTTCGACGTCCTGACGCCATTCGGTGAGACGAAAGCGACGGTGAACGCCGACACCGACGGCATCTTCTGGCGGACCCGTCGGCTCCCGCAGGTGGCCACCGGGGAGTACGTCTGCTCGATCGGCACCGACGTCGACACGATCTGAGATGCCGAGTGATCTCTACTGCCCCGACTGCGGGGCGACCTACGCCGCCGGGCCGGACGAACCGTGGCGATGTGCGTGTGGCCATCCCCTCGAGTTCGAGGCCCGGCCGCACCCCGAGGGGACGCCGCTCCCGCTCTCGAAACTCGACACCAGCGACGGGCTCTGGACGTTCTTCGAGTTCCTTCCCGTCTCCAAGCAGGTGAGCTTCCACGAGGGGTTCACGCCACTGGTCGACGCTCCCGAGTGGGACGCGCAGTTCAAACTCGAGTACGTCTTTCCGACGGGTTCGTTCAAGGACCGCGGGGCCACGACCACGCTCTCGCGGGCGGTGGAACTCGGCGCCGAGAAGGTGATCGAGGACTCCTCGGGCAACGCCGGCGCGGCCATCGCGACCTACGCCGCCCGGGCCGGTCTCGAGGCCGACATCTACGTGCCTGCGGACGTCAAGCAGTCGAAACTGATGGCCATCCAGCGGGTGGACGCGCGCCCGGTTCGCGTCGAGGGGAGCCGCGAGGACGTCAGCGCGGCCTGCATCGACGCCGTCGAGGCCGGTGAGGGGTGGTACGCCTCCCACGCCTGGAATCCAGCGTTCTACGCGGGGACGATGACCTTCGCGTTCGAAGTGGCCGCCCAGCGCGGGTGGGCCGTCCCCGACGCGGTGGTCATGCCGATCGGCCACGGGACGCTGTTTCTCGGGGCCTACCGCGGATTCAAACTGCTCGTCGACGCCGGCATCGTCGATCGAATGCCACGCCTACTCGGGGCCCAGGCCGCCGGCTACGCCCCAATCGTCGCTGCGCTTGGTGGAGACACGAACGGCACCGCGAGCGAAAAGACCGACATCGCAGACGGCATCCAGATCACCGAACCGGCACGTGGCACCCAGATTCTCGAGGCCATCGAGGCCACCGACGGGGACGCTATCACCGTCGGGGGAAACGCCCTCGAGACGACCCTCGATCGACTCCACCGCAGCGGGTTCTACGTCGAGCCGACGTGTGCGGTGGCCCCGGCAGCCCTTCGGCGATACCGCGAGGACGGCGTCATCGACGAGGACGCCGACGTGGTCGTTCCGCTGACGGGGAGCGGATTGAAGACGATGTAGGGCTCGAAGACACACACGCCTCGAGCGGCCTGAACCGACAGCAGACCGAACCCCCTTTATTTACCCGCTGGCGAGTATGGGGTACCAATGGGAGCGACCGAGCCAGTCACGTGGCGCGTCGACGCGACGACCTCGAGGCTGGTGCGGGTGCTCTGGTCGCTCGGCGTCGGGGCGTTCTTCGCGGCTATTTCGATCGTCGTCTTCTGGCGCGTGTTCATGCTCGCGGGAGCCGTCGGTGAGCCGACAGTCGGCCTGACACCCGGCACTGCCCTCGACATCGCGGTCACGCCGGTACAGGCGCTGGGCCTCGGTACGGCCATTCTCGTCGGTGGCGTCGTCCTCGTCCTCGCGGCCACCGGCACCGCCACGGCCGTCATCGCGAGCACACTCACACGGCTCTCGGATTCCGCCCCCACCGGCCGAGCCCTCGAGCGTGGCGTGGACGCGATCGTCGGGACAGTCGTCATGATGGCCGTACTCGCTGGCCTGATCGTGACCGGGCGAATCGTCTCCGAGGCCGGAGTGCTCGCCACGGGTGCCGGCCCCTTCACTTTCCTCGCCGCCGCGACGGTTCCGCTCGCCCTCTGTGCGCTGGTCGCCGCCTCGTTCCTGCGATCGGTGGGAACCATCGACCCTGAGGAAGGGTATCTCTACCTCCACGACCCGGACGAACGCGTCGCCCTCGAGCATCTGGAGACGGTGTCGGTCCGGTCCCTCGGCGACGTCGCCGTGGTATCACTGGACTACGCGACACCCGACGGAGAGTACGTCCCTGGCCCGCGGCGACTCGTCGTGCCACGACCGGTGGCGGGATCTCTCGAGGCAATCGTCGAGTCCTGAAGGGTGTCGTGAGCGCCAATAGGGCCCTCGAAACCCTGGGTCATGGACCAGGGAGACGGTGTCCTCGAGTCAGAACGTTGCTCACGCTCGAGTCACAGCGCCTGTCGAGCGCAGGGCAGAACGCTGGCCGTGCCCGGATCATGACGCGGGCCCTCGGGGTGTTGTGGACAGGTCAAATACACCTCACCGGGCCGCAGTCCCCACACCTCACGCCCCGGGCACCTCACACCACACCCACACACCTCACGCCTCGGCTGCTGCGTCGTCACCCTCCTCGTCTTCGTCCCCATCCTCGGCGTCGTCACCCTGCTCGTCCTCCTCCGACGGTGTCGGCGTCTTCTCGAGTCGGGCCTTCATGATGCGGGTGTTCTCGACCTCCTCGACGATGATGTCGACCCCATCTTCCTCGTAGTGCATCTCCTCGCCCTCCTCGACGAGTCGGCCCGCGCGGTTGAAGATGAACCCCGCGATGGTCTCGAACTCCTCACCTTCGGGGAGTTCGATGTCGAGCGCCTCGTTGACCTCTTCGATGTTGACCTCACCACGGACGACGACCGTATGCTCGTCGAGGTACTCGAGTGGCTCCTCCTCGCCACCCTCGAGGATTTCCCCGACGATTTCCTCGACGAGGTCCTCCATCGTGACGAGCCCTTCTGTCGTACCGAACTCGTCGATGACGATCGCCATGTGCATCCGGTTTTCTCGCATCTCGGTGAGCATCTCGTCGACGTTCTTCGACTCCGGCACGTGGAGCGTCGGCCGGATGACGTCCTCCAGGGTGAGGTCGGTCGACTCGCCGTAGTTCAGATCCCGGACGAGGTCACGAATGTGGACCACACCCTGGACGTTGTCGAGACTGCCCTCGTACACCGGGAGACGAGCGTGCCCGCTCTGGATGCTCGTCTCGATGGCCTCGTCGATGCCGACGTCCTTTGGCACCGCCGTGATGTCGAGTCGCGGCGTCATCACCTCCTTGACAATGGTGTTGTTGAACCGGAAGATGCGCGTGAGCATCTCGTGTTCTTCCTCCTCGAGGACGCCCTCGCGCTCGCCGGACTCGATCATCTCCTGGATCTCGTCGCGGGTGACGTAGGGGGTCTCGATGGCTGCGTTCGCCCCGGTCAACTCGTTAACCACTCGCGTCAGGTAATCGAAAAGGACCACGAGCGGATACAGCAGATACTCCGTCATCTTCAGCGGCCGAGCGATCCGCACCGCCCAGGTTTCGGTGTTCTCGACGGCGTAGGATTTGGGGGCGCTCTCGCCGAAGAGCAAGACGATGGCCGTGATCCCGAGCGTGGCGAAGATGACGCCCAGCAGGCCCCCGAGGTGGATCGAGATTACCGCCGTCGCGATCGAAGACATCGCGATGTTGACGATGTTGTTGCCCACCAGAATCGTCACCAGCAACCGATGTGGATCCTCCTTCAGCGCCTTCACCCGATCGGCCCCGGGAACCTCTTCCTCGACCATGCCGTCCACGCGATGTTTCGGCAAGGCGAACATCGCAATTTCGGACGAGGAAAAGAACCCGGAGAGCGCGATGAGTACGGTGACGGCAACGACACCAAAGAGCGTCACCGTCGACTCGTCGACCTCCATCCCAACGAACGGTACCTCGTAACTGAGGACCACCGTCTCGAGCAGCGCAAACACCATTGACTCCCTGAGTATTCTCACCCGACCGATTAACGTTTTGCCCTTTGGTCGCCACCGAAACGGCGAGCGAGGCCCGGATACTCGACGATCAGCCCGTCGACGCCCGCCCGGGCCAACTGCGCTGCCTGCACCCAGGTCTCGATCACCCAGACGTTCACCGCCCGGCCCTCGGCGTGAGCCACCGCAAGGAGGTCCACGTCAGGTGATCCGGGGAACTTGCCGTAAGACTCCGTGGCGAGGTCGGTCCCCGCGATCGCGTTCCGAGGCGGGTGAATCGCCGCACACTCGTATCGTCGGGCGATCTCGAGGCCCGCCTCGAGGTCCGCACCCACGACGGGGGCCGACGCGTAGCGGTCGGTTGTCGCCCGGAGGGCAGCGAGTGCGCCCTCACAGAACGACGAAAAGAGGAGGTCGCCGCCGAACTCGTGACAGTCCTCGAGGACACGCTCAACGAACGGTCGCCACCGGTCGCGGGCCTCCTCGAGGGCATCCTCCGCGAGGAGTTCGCCGGGTCGGATCGCCGTCGAGCCTGGGTTCTTGAGTTCGACGTTCAGGCCCACGCCCTCGGGAACTCCCTCGAGGACGCTCGACAGGGTCGGGACGTGCTGATCGGTGGAGAGCACCCGCGTCCTGGAGAGCGTTTCGAGTGACGTCTCCCGGACGAGTTGGCCGTCATCGGTGGGGCCCAGGGTGAGTGGCCGGCCGTCTCGCCGCCCGTCGAGACGCCGATCGTGAAAGACGATGGGCGTGCCACAGGCCGCGGGCTGGACGTCGATTTCGATCATCGCCGTTTCAGGGTAGGCGGTCGCCGATTCGACGGCCTCGAGCGTGTTCTCGGGGTAGATCCCGGCGAAGCCACGGTGGGCGATGATCGACGGCGCTGGCATCGGTCGGGGTACGCACGCCGCGACCGTGTACGTTCGGGTCGAAAA
>LKND01000062.1 GCA_001564275.1 Natrialbaceae archaeon Tc-Br11_E2g14
AAGCGGGCCGGGCGCGATTTGAACACGCGACCGTCTGATTAAGAGTCAGACGCTCTGCCTAACTGAGCTACCGGCCCTATGGCCTCCACTTTCCGGCGGCGAGTAAAATAGGTTTCCTTTGGGGGACGGCGTGATAGTCACTCACGGAACGCAAACCATGACGGTCTTCGGGAACGTTAAGTACAGTCGGTTCAACCGATCTGACACATGAGTACGGGGGTTACGATTTCGTCGATCTCTGACTACGCGATTCTTGGCTGTGGGAGCGTCGGCTACGCCGTCGCTGAAGAACTCGCGGCCCAGGACAAGGACGTGTTGATTATCGACCGCGACGAAAGCCGCGTCGAATCGCTGCGCGATCAGGACCTCGACGCCCGAACCGCCGACATCCGCGAATCAGAAGCTGCTGATCTCGTGGCCGACCGCTCTGTCGTCCTCATCCTCGCCTCCGACGTCGAGGCCAACAAACAGGCCGTCGAGCGGATTCGCGACACGAACGGCGATCAGTTCATCATTGCGCGCGCTAGCGACCCCGTCTCGGGTGACGAACTCGCCGACCTCGGGGCCGACGTCGTCATCAACCCCTCCGCCGTCATCGCCGACTCCGCCTTGCGGGCTCTCGAGTCGGGCGAACTCGAGTACAACGCCGCAACCCTGGCGGACATCCTCGAGGACACCGACGACAAATTCGCCATCGTGACCCAGCCGAGCCCCGATCCGGACTCGATCGCGAGTGCAGCAGCCCTACAGGCCATCGCGGCCCATCTCGGCGTCGAGGCGGACATCGTCTACCTCGGAGATATCGGGCACCAGGAAAACCGGGCGTTCGTCAACCTGCTGGGGATCGAGCTCCACCAGTGGGAAGACATCGAGGACCACTCGGTGTACGACACGATTGCCCTCGTCGATCACGCCTCGACCGAGGAACTCGACCTCGAGGTCGATATCCTGATCGATCACTACGAGCCCGACGAGTCGTTCGAGCCGTCGTTCGCGGATATCCGCCCGAACATGTCCTCGACGTCGACGATCATGACGAAGTACATCCAGGAGTTCGACCTGAACCTGTCCGAGGAGATAGCGACGGCGCTCCTCTATGGCATTCGCGCGGAGACCCTGGACTTCAAGCGCGACACGACCCCCGCAGATCTCACCGCCGCGGCCTACCTCTATCCCTTCGCAAATCACGACACGCTCGAGCAGGTCGAATCACCCTCGATGTCCCCCGAGACGCTCGACGTGCTCGCCGAGGCGATCGCCAACCGCGACGTCCAGGGGAGTCACCTCGTCTCGAACGCCGGCTACGTCCGCGATCGGGAGGCGTTGATGCAGGCCGCGAGTCACTTACTCGACCTCGAGGGTGTGACGACGACGGCGGTTTTCGGCGTCGCTGAGGAGACGATCTTCCTGGCCGCACGATCGAAGGATATCAGAATGGATATCGGTAGCGTGCTTGACGATGCCTACGGCGAGATCGGCGAGACGGCGGGCCACTCGACACAGGCCAGCGCGGAGATACCTCTCGGGATATTCACCGGCATCGATATTTCTGACGACACGCGGGATACCCTCCTGTCACTGACCGAGGAGGCAGTCAAGCGAACGCTGTTCGACGCGATGGGCGTCGAGGGAGAGGGGTCGAACGGCAGTTAGGCTGGGGGTGCCAGTCGTCGGTTCCGCAATGGCACGGTAGACTGCCGTGCACCGGCCGGGACGACGCGATCGTGGACGGTGAGGTTGACGCACACCACGGTAGACTGCCATGCACCGGCCGGGACGGGGATCGCCTGGGACTCGAGACCGCTCAGGCGACGATCTCCGCTTCTTCCTCGTCCGGTTCCTTGACGCGCTCGACGACGTCCGTCACGAGAATAATATCACCGACCGCACGCACCCATCGGTAGGGGACGATCACGCCCTGTGCGCCGTCGATGTCGTCTTCGAAGAGGGTTCGGTTGAGTCGACCCAGTGCCAATCCGGTCACGGCTTCGCCGTCGACGTTGAGTCTGAGGTCCTCGACTTCGCCGACGAAGACGCCGTTGTTCGAGTAGACCTCGCGCCCGACCAGCGAGGTGATCTCCTGTGGAGTCTCGTCCATGCCTCCCACCAAGAGTGGCGGACTCTTAATTGTTAGTCAGACGACTCGGCAATCGTTCCGGGTGAGCACCGATCGAGCGGGTGACACGACAGGCCCCAACGGACTGCAGCGGGAACCCAACCGCTGAGGCGACCCGGCACCACAACGGTTTAGGGACGATACCGCACAGAAGTCGGCATGTCGAGGCTACTGGAGACGGTTCGCCCGATCGCCCGGTCGTACTTCGACGGGCGAGCATCACCGGCTCACGACTGGCAGCACGTCAGACGGGTGGAAACAAACGGTAGACGCCTGTTGTCGGCCCGAGCCGAGGTCGGGGACGACGCCGACGCACTCGTCCTCGGTCTCGCGACACTCCTGCACGATATCGGGCGCCCGGGGGAGGACGCTGGCGAGATCGACGACCACGCCGAGTGGGGCGCGATGGAGGCGCGCTCGGTCCTCGAGTCGGTCCACGATGACGACGAGAAAAACGGTACAAGAGCGACCCTGAGCGATGCCACCATCGACGAAATCGCTCACTGCATACGCGCCCACCGGTACTCGACCGAGGTCGAGCCGCGGACGCTCGAGGCGAAATTGCTCAGTGACGCCGACAACCTCGACGCACTCGGCGCGATCGGTCTCTCGCGGGTGTTCAGCTACGGTGGCGAACGCGGAACGCCACTGTACGACCCCGACGTACCACCGGCGGCGGACGACTCCACGGCCGGTCGCTCGAGCGTCAACCACATCGCGAAGAAAATTCTGGACCTTCCAAACCGGATGTACACCGACGCGGGTTATCGGGAGGCCCTCGAGCGCCGAGCGACGATCGAGGCGTTTCTCGACTCGCTGGCACAGGAACTCGAGTGTCAGGAACTGGCACGTCTCGTCGCTGACTCACCGCAACCCGACGACGAGACACGCGAGGACCGATAGCCAATGACGACCTACGACTGCAGCCACCCGCTCGTGACCGGCATGCCCGTCTACCCCGACACGCCACCGGCAGCCATCGAATCGGCGACAGCCGTCGAAACGGACGGGTTCGCCACCACACGGCTCGACCTCGATTCCCACACCGGGACGCACATCGACGCCCCAGCGCACATGCACGCCGACGGAGCGACGCTCGAGGACTACGCACTCGAGACGTTCCGGTTCACGGCGATTGTGGCCGACTGCGCCCCACTCGAGGACCGCTCCCCGATCGACGGCGATACCCTCGAGGCTGGCCTCGACGGGGAGTATCGAGATCGGGACGCGTTCGCCACTAACGGGATCGACCTGGTGGGCTGTCGAACCGGTTGGGATGCCCACTGGGGAACCGACCGGTATTTCGACCACCCGTACCTGACCGTCGACGCCGCATCGTGGCTCAGAGAGCGCGACTGTCACGTCGGTATCGACGCGCTCAATGTGGATCCCTCGCCGGGCGCAGCAGCCACCGACGACGAGCCAGAAGGCTACCCGTTCCACGAGCGGTTGTTCGCCGATGAGCGGTTGCTGCTGGAAAACCTCCGTGGCCTCGGCCGACTGCCGACCGATCGCCCCGTCACGATCCACGCCTATCCGCTCTCGATTCCGGGTGGTGACGCCTCGCCGGTGCGGGCGGTCGCCATCGTCGAGTGACCGGTCCCGAGCGGATTGACGTGATCGACCTCTAGGGGCGTGACCAATCGACCCCGAGAGAGCAGAGTCCACGGTGTCGCCCCACCAGGCCGTCGCAGAACGCTTTTTGCCCGGTCGTCCCTTGACTCGAGCAATGGTCTCCCCGGATGCCGTCGTCGCCGTGACCGGAGCGCTCGTGGTCGGCCTGGTGACGGCGCTGGTCTATCGGGATGCGGTGATCCTCGAGATGAATCGCCCGTGGCTGTGGGCGGGGCTGGTCTTCGCCACAATGTTGGGCGCGCTGACGCTGCACCTCGCCGTGGGGACGGTCCCGATACCCGGACTGCTGGTCATCGCCGTCGGTGGGATCGCCCTCTACCTGTTCGAGCGCGACGACGCCGTCCACGGCGACGAGCCTGCCGATCCGCGCGTGCTGGCAGGCAACGAAGGCGACGGTCGCGCGAAGGCCGACCGTGAGGGAACGCCACGCAGTGACCGTGGGGGCGACGAATGAGCGCGGCGACGACAGTGAGCGACCCTTGCTGACGGGCACAATCCACTCCCACGAGCGACCGTCGGCGGGCCTGGTCGAAAAAGACACCGGGCCCCCTCGAGGGCCGCCCTCGAACGGTGTACCGCGTTTGGGCAGCACGACCGGGGACGCTGTGTGGCCTCACCTCTTTGCGTGCCGCCAGCGTCACCATTTTGCTCGCCCGGACCGATGAACGCACATGGAACGAGCAACGCTTGGCGGGGGCTGTTTCTGGTGTGTCGAGGCGGCGTTCAAGGAACTCGAGGGCGTGGCGTCGGCCACGTCGGGCTATGCTGGTGGCCACGTCGAGGATCCGACCTACGAGGCGGTCTGCGGGGGCGAAACTGGCCACGCCGAGGTGGTGCAGGTCGCGTACGATCCCGACGTCCTGGCCTACGAGGACGTTCTCGAGGTGTTTTTTACCGTGCACGATCCCACCCAGGTGAACCGCCAGGGCCCGGACGTCGGCAGCCAGTATCGGTCGGCGATCTTCACCCACGACCAGCGGCAGGCCGAACTGGCGACGGCCTTCATCGAGGAACTCGAGGCCGCTGGGGTGTACGACGATCCGATCGCGACCGAGGTCGACCCCCTCGAGACGTTTTACCAGGCCGAGGCCTACCACCAGGATTATTTCGAGAAGAATCCGACCGATGCCTACTGCCGGATGCACGCCGCACCAAAGATCGATAAGGTCCGCGAGCGGTTCGCCGATCGGGTCTCCGAGAGCACTGCCGAGTGAGTCGGGACCGACTGAGACGGATTAGTGTCGTCTCTTCCCGGTGAGTGCCAGCCCAGATCGGTACTCGCCGCTAAACAGTGACACTAAACCGTATGAAACGGTGTGCTGTGCCGTTTTGGCGGTGAGTGCCCGTAGCGTATGGGGAATCACTGGGAAGCGACGACAGGAACCCGTGAGACGGGAACCCCGCAATCGTGATCGCGCGTATCGCCGCGTCGCTCGAGTCACCGATGCAACGGGACGGTGTCCGTATACGCGGGGTTGGAGAACGAGATGGGTCCGAGCACCCGAGTACCGGCATGACCGGGAGCGGTCCTTTCTTGACCCTACCACTCGAGTGATGCAGTATCAATGGCTCCCCACGACGATGCGGACCGCGACCCAGCAGCGAACTCCGACCAGTCCGATGCGGGGCGAACGGGCATCCTCGAGAACACACCCGGTGGCGGCGAGCAGCCAGTCGCCCGTGCTATCGAGGCCGACGCCCCCGAGGAGTTCGGGCTGGTGCAAGTCTGGTGGGGCGACGGCAAAGGCAAGACGACCGCGGCGATGGGAATGGGCATGCGTGCGGCTGGCAACGGCTTTCGCGTCCACATGCTCCAGTTCATGAAGGGTGGTGCCTCGAGCGTCGAGGCCGTCCGCGGCGAGTACAACGCCATTGCAGCCCTCCCTGGGTTCAGTTACGAGAATCTGGGCCACTACGGCTGGCACGGCATGGCCGACGGGAGCGACGAGGCGGCCCACGAACGGGAGGCACAGGCAGGCTTCGAGCGTGCCCGCGAGCTGCTCGAGGGGGCGCTGGCGGCCGACCTCGAGTCCTCCCTGGCACTCGATGGGGAGCCCGACGCTGGCGTTCACATGCTGATCCTCGACGAGATCCTCTACGCGGCCGACCGCGGGTTGATCGACCCGGAGGCTGTCCGTGCGCTGATCGACGACAAACCCGACGGTCTCGAGTTGGTGTTGACGGGGAGTCACGCCGAACCGTCGTACCTGCTCGACCGGGCGGATCTGGTGTCGGAAGTGCGCAAGGACACGCATCCGATCGATGCGGGCCAGCGAGCCCGACGGGGGACCGAGTACTGATACGGACTGGGGTTGGGGTACCGGTTTACCGGTGACTCCCCGTCACGGGTTGACGATCACCGGGAAGCGACAGCAGTAAGCTGCATCGGATGGGTTGGTGTCGACGATCACCGGATGGGAACTGCCGAGTGCGAACGGACATCGAGGCCTCGAGCCAGCACTCCGCATGAAGCTTCGGAAGCGGCGTTCCCAGTCACCGTGGGTTCGTGGAACCGCCGTCCGTCGGCGCAATCGTGGGCAGTACAATTATACTCGATAGGGCCGAACGCCACGAGCGATGACAATTTGTCGCGTCGACGGCCTCGAGCACGCGTTCGGGTCGGTGACGGCCCTCGATGGCATGTCCTTCACCGTCGAGGCCGGCGAGTGTTTTGGCTTTCTTGGCCCAAACGGGGCCGGGAAGACGACGAGCATCGGCATCCTGACGGGGCAACTCACGCCGGACGCGGGCGAGGTCGAGGTCCTCGGGCTCGACCCGACGGCGACGCCAGTCGAAACCCGCCATCGCGTCGGCATTTTGCCCGAACAGCAGCCACCACCGAGTTTCCTCACCCCACGGGAGTACTTCGAGTTCGTCGGCCAGGTCCGTGGCCTCGAGGAGGCCACGCTCGAGTCCCGCATCGATACCTGGGCGGCTCGACTGGGCCTACACGGGAAACTCGACACGCTGAACACGGATCTCTCACGGGGCCAACAACAGAAGGTGATGATCACTCAGGCGTTTCTCCACGAGCCCGAACTGGTGTTCATCGACGAACCGCTCGTCAACCTGGATCCACTGGTCCAGGAGCAGGTCAAGGCGTTCCTGCTCGAGTACGCCGACGCGGGGAACACCATCTTCGTCTCGACGCACAATATCGACGTCGCCGCGGCGATCTGTGATCGTGTCGCCATCGTCGTCGATGGGGCCTGTCGCGTGGTCACCGAGCCCGATGGAACCGCCGACGCCCTTCGCCATCGGTTCCTCGAGTCAGTGGAGCGGGGCGCCTCCCAGGGAATGCCCGCCGGCAGTGGCGAGGTGAGCGGGGAATGATCGGAGACGGTTTACCGGGGCGTGAGAAGGCTGGCCCCGCTCACGACAGAGCTTCGATTGTCGAAGTGAAGGGACCACATCGTCGCCCCAGGAGCCGACGACTCCTCGCTCGCGGGTGGTGATCGACGTGGGCACCCAATCCGTGAGGAATGGTGAGGATGGCGGTCGTGACGACGAGTCAAGCCCGCCCAGCGAGGACCGCTCGGCCAACGGCGGGCTGGGTCTCGAGTGGACGCTCTTTCGAACGCTCTGGCTCGAGGAGTGGCGGCTCCACACCAGCCTCTTCGGCGGCTGGCGGTTCTACGGCTTTCCGCTGGTCATCGCCGGCCTGGTCGTGGCAGGGGGATACGCACTCACGGCGACCGGCTACTCGAGCGACGCGATTCTCCTCGGCGTCCACGTCACCGCACTCGCCTTCGGACTCTATTCGGGAACGGCCGCATTCGCCGGCTCGGACATGCTCGAGAACGTCTTCGGTGACCTGTCGTTGCTGTTGGGCAGTTCGAACAGCTTGCCGCTGTCGCGACGCCGACTCCTCGGTCACTTTCTGGTGAAGGATACCCTGTTCTACGCCATCACGATCGTTGCGCCACTCGCACTCGTGGTGGTCCCGCTGGAGGGACTGGGCGTCGCCACGCTCTCCACCGTCGTTCGCACGTGGCTCTCCATGACGCTGCTGTTCGCGGCAGGGATGGCGATCACAGTCGGACTGATCGCGTTGCGCACTCGCGGGTTGCCACTCCGGGGTGTTGGCTGGGTTGGGATACTCGCCATCGTGGGCTGGCTGGCCGTCGGCCGCCTCGAGCGAGGAGGAGTTGTCGATCCGGGGCGGGCGGAACCGTTCGAGACGACAGGCGGGCCCGGTATCGATGCAGTCGTGTTGACGACCGCCGCGCCCACCACCTGGCTCGCCGTCCTCCTCGGGACGGTGGGTCTCGGGGCACTCTCACTGCGGGTGTACGATCCGTCGTACACGACGCCCGCCCGCTCGAGTGAGGGGCGCGTTCCGTTCGCCCGGTACCGAGCCCTACCCGGCACCAACCCGCTCGTCGCGAAGACGCTCGTCGACCTCGTGCGCTCGAGCGGGGGGCTGTTCAAACCGGTCGTCTCGATCGCCATCCTCCTTGGCGTGGTCGCCTTTTTGGTGACGGTCGTCCGCGAGATCACGACGATCGAGCCGGCCCTCGGCGTGTTCTACGGAAGCGTACTCGGCCTCTCGGCGTTCACGACCTACAACTGGCTCACCCAGTTCGACGCCGTCGAGTCCTATGGCGCCTACCCGGTCACCGTCGAGGCGGTGTTTCGGGCGAAACAACTCGCGTTCTTCCTCGTCGGGCTCCCGACGATGGCCGGGGCCTACCTGCTCGTGATGGCCTGGCTGGGACCCCCGGTGCTCGACGCCGTCACCGGCTTCGTCCTCCTCGTCGGACTGGCGCTTTATTACTACGGCCTCACGGTGTACGTTGCGGGGTTCGACCCCAACGAGTTCCTGTTCGACGCCGTGCGCTTTTTGGGCTTCACCGTCGGCGTCGCCTGCCTCCTGCTCCCGACGCTCGTCGTCGGCTTCGTAGTGGTCCCGCTCACCGCCACCGTCGCCGCGGCGCTGCTCGCGACCGGATTGGTGGCGGGACTGCTCGGACACCTGCTCGCACGCCGGGCTGCGAGGCGCTGGGCAGACCGGTACCGGCGTGGCCAGGCGTGACTGGTGCAACCTCGAGGCTCGAGCGGATCCGGCCCGATTTTTCCCAGAACCGACACACAAAAGCCCCGCCAACCCCAGCCTCCGGTATCGAATGGCCGAGACCATCCTGGTGGCGGGCACCGCGAGCCACGTCGGGAAATCGACCGTCGTCGCCGGCCTCTGTCGATCCCTCGCCGACCGCGGCCTCGAGGTCGCTCCGTTCAAGGCCCAGAACATGAGCAACAATGCTCGGGTGGTCCCTCGCGCGGGGCCCGTCCGGGACGAGGCGATCGACGGCGAGGCCGCCGTCTGGGGCGAGATCGGCGTCTCCCAGTTCGTCCAGGCCAGGGCTGCCCGAATGGAGCCGACGACCGACGTCAACCCGGTCCTCCTCAAACCACGAGGTGATCGCGAGAGCCAACTCGTGATCGACGGCCGAGTTGTCGGTCACGTCGAGGCCGGCTCGTACTATGACGACCACTGGGATCGCGCTCGAGCGGCGGCGGAAGCCGCGCACGGACGACTCGCGGCCGACCACGACGTCGTCGTTGCCGAGGGAGCGGGGAGCATCGCCGAGATCAACCTCCACGATCGCGACCTGGCCAACCTCGCGTGCGCCCGGTTCGCCGATGCCGACGTGCTCGTGGTCGTCGACATCGAACGCGGCGGCGCGTTCGCCAGCCTGTATGGCACCCTCGAGTTGGTCCCACCGGACGTTCGCGAGCGGATCGTCGGTGCGATCATCACCAAGTTTCGGGGCGATCGAAGCCTCCTCGAGCCCGGGATCCGATCGATCGAGGAACGCACGGGCGTCCCCGTTCTCGGCGTCCTGCCGTACGCCGATCCCGGGCTGCCCGAGGAGGACAGCGTCGCCCTCCCGGCGAGAGACGAACGCGCGATCAGGATCAGGGGCGGCGACGACGGCGTCCCCGCGGAGCAGTCGGTGACGATCGCCGTGCCACGCCTCCCGCGGCTGTCGAACGCCACGGATCTCGAGGCGCTGGCGGCCGAACCGGGCGTCAGGGTGGCGTACGTTCCTGTCGATCCGGAATCCGCGAGCGACCGCTCGCCCCTTGCGGCCCAATCCCTCGAGGACGCCGACGCCGTGGTCATCCCCGGTAGCAAGAACACAGTCGACGACCTGCGAGCGCTCCGAGACTGCGGCTTCGACGCGGCGCTGGAGGCGTTCGATGGGCCGGTGGTCGGCATCTGTGGGGGCTATCAGATGCTCGGCGAACGGTTGACGAACGTTGGACTGGAGGCTGCCGGGGACGCCCATGGAGAGCCTGCTGATGAGGGGATGGATCCGAAGCCGAACCACGAGGAGGGGACGGATACTCGGGGGACGGTCACCGGTCTGGGTGTGCTCCCCGTCGAGACACAGTTCGAACCCGAAAAGCGCCTCGAGCGAGTGACGGTCACCGTCGACGGGGACGCGAGCCCACTGTTCGCCGGCTTCGAAGGCACCGCCGCTGGCTACGAGATTCACGCCGGCAGGACTCGTGTCCTCGAGCCCGAATCCGTCACCAGGCCGTTTGGCCCCCGCAGTGGCGCTCGTGGGGCTGTCGTCGGGACATATCTCCACGGGCTGTTCGACAACGACGGCGTCCGTGAGGCGTTTCTGGCCGCGGTTCGAGCTGACGCCCGCGTTCCCGACCCGACGACTGGCGACAGAGACGACGAGGATGGCGATGCCTCCGAGCCAACCGTCGATGGTCGCCCGACCGAGCACTCACCGTACGACCGCGCGGCCGCCCTGGTCGAAGACAATCTGACACTCACGGCCCTCGAGTCAGTCGCGGCGACGCTCGGCGAACCGTGCGACCGTTGACATCCTCCCCGCCGTGAACGGCGAGGCTTTCTCCTTGCTTCTCCGTAATTCAAGGACGGTGAGAGGTCGGATGATCGGATCGCCGAGAGCCCAATCACGGGCAGGAGAAAAGCTATATCCCCGGCTCAAACAGTTGTCTTTGTGTTCAAAACATCAAACGGAAAGAAGGTCGCCTTCGCGGGCGTGGTCGATCGCGGCTTGGCCTGGCTGCTCGACGGACTGATCAGCGTCTTACTCGTGCTCATCGTTGCCGCGGTTGCCGCGGCGATCTACGACGCACTCGGGATCTTCGTCCTCGCCATCGGTATCTTCGCCTACTACATCGGTTTTGAGGTCATCTACGGGGCGACGCCCGGAAAGCGGATCATGGGGCTCGAGGTTCGTACCGAATCCGGTGACTTACCCGGCTGGAAGGGCGCGACGCTTCGCAACCTCACGAAGATCATCGGGGGCGGATCGATCCTTCTTATTCTCGTGGGCGTCGTGTTCATCTCCGAATCCGAGCGAGATCAACGCCTCGGCGACACCCTCGGTGCCACAGTGGTCATCGAACGCGCCGAGTGATCGACCAATCACGAGAGCCTTCTATCTGGCTGCCAGGAGATCACCAGGGACCGGTGGAACCAAGAGGTCGCCACGGCAAGGACCCGGAACGAATGGCCCCGCGTTTACTCCACTATTCTGATATCGAAAATGCCTGTGACGACCCCCCGCGAATCGGCCGACTGGTCCGGGCCATCGATCACCACCACACCGACGACACACTCGTCGTCGGCACCGGCGACAACACCTCTCCGGGCGTCCTTCCGCTCGTGACCGAGGGCAGGCAGGCCCTCGAGTTCTACGACGCGATCGATCCGGACGTCGAAACCTTCGGCAACCACGACTTCGATTACGGCCTCGAGGTGACCCGAGAGATCGTTCGAGAGTCACCCCAGCGCTGGCTCACCGCGAACGTTAGACGCAATGGAAATCGCTTCGGTGCCGATGTCGGCGTCGAGCCTTGGACCATCCTCGAGCGTGACGGACTCGCCATCGGCTTTACGGGTGTGACGACGCCACAGACCCCCTCGATCAATCCGATGGCTGCCGACCTCGTCGTCGAGGAACCGATCGACGCCGTTCGCGAGACCGTCGAGACGCTCCGAGACGCTGGCGCAGACGTCGTAGTCGTCTGTTCGCACCTCGGCCGTGGCGACGAGAAACTGGCGCGACGCGTCGATATCGACGTGGTGCTCGGTGGGCACGTGCCGAGCCCTCGAAACGAAGTCATCGACGGGACGCTCCTCACGAGGCCGGGGGACGGTGGCACGGCCATCGTCGAGGCCGAGTTCGGGAACGACGGGATGCCGAGAGCGACGATTCACGAGACTGCCGGCCTCGATCCGGACCCCGATACGGCTCGGGTCTTTCGCCGACTACAGGCCGAGGCGGGACTGGACGACGTCGTGGCGACCGTCGAGAACCCCCTGGACCGGTCCGAGACCACCGTCTTTGGCGGCGAGGCACGGGTCGGGAATTTCGTCGCCGACGCCTATCGCTGGGCGACCGACGCCGACGTCGGCCTCCAGAACAGCGGCGGCCTCCGGACTGGGTCGACCCTGACCGGCGAGGTGACCGTCGCGGACATGATCAGCCTGGTGCCCTTCGACGAACCCGTTGCCGTCGCCGAGGTCGACGGGGCCACGCTCGAGGCCATCTTCGACGGCGCGGCGGGCGCGACCCTCGGCTTCGCGGAACCGGACTGGTGGCACGCCCAGGTCGGTGGTGTGACCCTCGAGTGGGACCGTCAGGGCCACGACGTGTCCGTCCTCAGCGTCGCCGGGGAACCGGTCGACCACGAGCGGACCTATCGACTCGCCACCTCCGAGTACCTCTTTCACACCGACGACGAGTTCCCCGCCCTCGAGCGGGGCGACCGAATCGAGGTGACTGACCGAAGTCAGCACGAGATCCTGACCGACTACGCTCGGGCGTGTGGCATCGACCCCGCACTCGAGGGACGGGTTCGACCAGCGGCTGACGACGACCCCGAGTGAGATGCTGGGCCGCGGGCGACAACCCTGCCGACGTGGTGGGCGCGCACCGTCCCATGTGCTCGAGGCACAAGGACACCGCACTCGAGTGTTCCGCAATCGCACTCACTGCTATGGCTTTTTTGTCACGAACGAGGTGGGGTAAACTCCCGCACGACGGGCGAGCGACGAGTGAAACGTTTACGACCGTCCGTCACGTTCTCCTTTATGATGACGCTGGTCGTGGTCCCCGTACGGTATCCCTTGACGAACCATTCTCGCCGCACACTCGAGGCGGCCATCGAGGTCGCTCGAGAGCAGGATGGCGCGCTGACAGTCTTGCACGTCAATCTCTATCAGAACGGCAAGACCGTCACTCGGACGGATCTGAAAGCTGCGGTCGAACGCCACTTCGGTCGCCTCGAGAACGTCCGGTACGTCGTTCGGTCCGGGTTCCTGGTCGAGGAGAGTATCCTCGACGAGGTGGGGGCCGAGGGAGCCGACATCGTGGTCATCGGCAGCAAACAGGCGAGCCGCTGGCGGCGATTGCTCAGGCGCTTTAGCGACAATCCGGACATCGAAGCCTACCTGCGCCACCACCTCGACTGTGAGGTTCGGACGGTCGAACCGGCGGTCGCCTGACACGGTTTCCTGTCGTCGCTTCCCGGTGCTGGCGACCGCGTCTGGGCACTCACCGGGGAAGGTCCCACAGATCGTCCGACTCGATCGGTCACCTCGAACAATCAGGACCCGAACAGCATGCCTACTCCGCACCGTTCTCGTCGTCTCCACCTTCGGCCACGTCCGCCCCCCTTTCGCGCTCGACTGATTCGCCAGTGGCGCGCCCCTCTTCTCGCGTGTCGGGACTCTCGCCGGTTTCGCTGGCCGCTCCAGTCCCCGATCGATCGGAGCCGTGCCCCGCCTCGGCTCCACCCGCACCGCCGTCCCCGATGGTGGCCTCGCCCGTCCCCAGCGGTGCGCTATGTCGCTCGTCGTCTCGGGTGGCCGACATCGTCGCGACACGGGCCGTCCCGCTGGTTTCGTCGAAGACGTGGTGGGTGTGGGGATAGGCGAACTCGATTCCCTCCGAGGCGAACTGTTCTCTGACCACGCGGTTGACCGCCGACTGGACCACCGTCAATTTGTACGGGTGGCTCGCCCAGAACCGGAGTTGCAGGAGGACGCCATCGTCGGCGTACTCGAGAACGTCACAGACCGGCGACGCGGCGTATCGGGCACTGCCAATTCGGATGTCCGGGCCGCCAGCGATGACGCCGTCGACGTTTCGGGCCGCCCGCTGGGCTATCGTGATCGCCCGCTCGAGGTCGCTCTCGTAGGTGATTTCGAAGCGAACGTTCACCCGCGTCCGCTCGTCCTCGGCCGAGTAGTTGATCACGTCCCGCTGGTGAATCTCCGAATTGGGGATCACGATGAAGGTGTTCTCGAGGGTGAAAATCTTCGTGTATCGGATGGTGATGTCCTCAACGAACCCCCGGTGCCCCTCGTCGGTCACCTCGATCATGTCGCCGATCTCGTAGGGGCGATCCGCGAGGATGAAGATGCCGTTGATCAGGCTCCCGATGAGGGGGGCGAGCACGACACCGACCACGGCGGAGATGACTGTCACCGAGAGGAGGATCTCGAAGCCACCGAGCCCCAGTACGCTCGCGGCCACGAGGGTGGCCAGGCCGATCACCAAAATTCGAATCGCCCGCAGCACGGTTCGAGTGACACTCGGCCGCTGGATTTTCTGTGCGACGGTGCGTCCGGTGAGCCGAACCACGAACTTCGAGAGATACCATCCGAGGACGACGATGACGACGGCGAGGACGATGTCGACGGCGAGTGCGGGGACGTCTCCGGGAACCAACGAGTGGATCTCCTCCTCCACGACCGTCTGTTCTCCGTCCTCCTCGGTCATACCCACACAGTGACGAGGGGTCTGGTTAAGCGTTCTGACCGACTCGAGTCTCGGCCCCCACTTCGTCCGGGTGAAACCGTGTACAGAACCCAAAATGGTGAACGCGAGATTGTTCTCGCGGTGTAGTCTCGACGGCGCGTCGGCTCGGTTTCGAGGGGCCCAGCAGTGGTCCGCAATACTGTGTTATCGAACCAAGTGCTACTCGAAACATAATAAATGATTTATCGCTTGCCTCGCTTGTCACGCACATGGCCACAGACGAACTGCGTTCGACGGTCGAACGCGTGGGCGATCGGTTCAATCTGGGGGAGTACGAGATCGACGCCTACCTCACCGTGCTCGAGCACGGCCAACTCACAGCGAGCGAGATCGCCGATCGGACGGACATTCCACAGCCACGCGTCTACGACACCGTGCGGAGCCTGAGCGACCGGGGACTGGTCGAGTTGCGCGAATCGAGGCCGATGAAAATCGTCTCGATCGACCCCGCAGAGGCCTTCGACGATGTCCAGGACGCCCTCGACGAAATGATCGACGAACTCGAGGCCCGCTATACGGCCCCAGCTCGGGAGACGGAGGCCGTCTCGCTGGTCAAATCTCGCTCGACAATCCTCAGGTATCTCGAGGAGATCATCGAAAGTGCGGAGTACGAACTCGCGCTCTCGTTGACCCCCGATCTGCTCGTGCGATTTGCGGACCAGTTGCGCGCAGCCACGAACGCAAACGTGAGCGTCGACCTGATCGTCACCCCCAGGTCTGAGGCACCCTCACCCGCGGAGTTCGACTACCTCTCCGTGGCGACAACGGCGCGAGCCCGTCGCGGGATCACCACGCCCGTGATCGCCGTCGCCGACGGCAATTACTCGATCTACGCCACCCAGGACGCCCTCAGGGACGACCAGGATCGCTACGGCGTCATCTTCAACCGGTCGGCACTCGGATTTCTCGTCTCGGGGTTCTTCGGCACCGTCCTCTGGACCACCGCCGAGGAGACCCTCGGAGAAAACGGTGAGGGTCGGCCCTACCCCCGCCGCTATGCGTCCATCCGCCGATGCGTCAAGGATCTCATCGATCACAGCGGCGAGGCGTACGCCACGATCGACGGCCGGGACGTCGAACAGGGTGGTCCACGGGTCGTCCGCGGCCGCGTCGTCGACATCGCGTTCGAGATGAGTGAAGAGGTCGCCAGTCTCACCCTCGAGACCGACGACGGCGAGGTCACGGTCGGTGGCCGTGTCGCAGCCCTCGAGGAGGTCGAGGCCCACGAGATCCACATCGGTCGTCATCAGCCGCCGCCGCTGGATCGGTAATTCACAGACCGTCATCGGATCACAATCCGCTGGGTCGACGGAGCCCGATCCCGCGAGACCTCAGTGCCCTCCCCGGTCGGAATCGAGCACGCTCTCTCCGGGAGAGATCAACGACAATCCTTTTTGCTCGAGGGCACGAGCCTGGGGCAATGACCGATGACACCGGAGGGTCCGCCCGATGAGCGATAGTGGTGCGGACCCAGTCTACTACGTCATCAGTGATCTCCACATCGGCGGCGACGAACAACTCGAGGAGGTCGAGTTTCTCGACGAGCTGCTCGAGTTCCTCGAACGGCTCGAGAAGACCGACGAGAACGCGGAGTTGATCATCAACGGCGACGCGTTCGGCCTCTGGGAGTTCACCACCGTCGAGGGCCTGGAGAAGTTCGATGTCCTCGAGGAGACCTACCCGGAACTCTTCGAGCAGTTACGGGCGACTGGCCGAACCGTCTCGATCACCCTGTTGCCCGGAAATCACGACCACGAACTGGCTGCATACGACGCGTACGTCGATCGGTTTGCCGAGTACAACGTCGATCTCGTCCAGTCCCCCTCGATCAGCCGCGAGACCGGCGAGCAAGCGATCCACTTCGAGCACGGGCACCAGCGCGACACGAACAACCGGATCGAAGACTGGGGGAACCCCCACGCCACGCCACTTGGCTACTATTACAACACGCTCGTGACGAGTCGCGCGGGCCAGCTGTCCGATCGCGGGCGATACAACTGGCTCAAGGACGTTCAGGCAGTCACCCCGACCGAACGCATGCCGGTCTGGCTGTTCTCGAAGTACTTCTACCGGGAGATGAACCCCGTGTTGCGGTACTCGCTGTTTCCCTTTCTCCTGTTGTTCAACATCAGCCTCCTGTTGGGTGCCCTGGCTGGCTTTCACCTCCTCGGCCTCTGGACGGCACCCATCGAACAGATTCAGACATTCCTGGGGCAGTTCGGGACCGCCGGGACCGTGGCCTGGTTCCTGCTCACGGCGACCGTCGTCGTTGGTGGCTTACTCGTCCTCGTGGGGATCCCGCTGTATTTCATTCGCCGGGACATTCGGAAGACGGTCACTCGTTTTGGCGTCTTCGAGACCGATCTGACGGTCGACCCCGAATCCCCGTACGAGGACGCCGCCCGCGAAATCTTCGCCGAGCGGCCAGAGACGACCATCTTCTGTTACGGGCACACCCACCGTCCCGGGATCACCGAGGTCGACGGTGGCGTACTCGTCAACTCCGGGACCTGGCTGAAGCGACTCCACCGTCGCGACGGAATCATCGGCATCCTCCCACCGGTCTTTCATCCCTCGTATCAGCTCAGTGCAGTCCGTATCGCTCCCGTGAAATCGTCGACCGGCGTTACCGTCGAATTCGAGGAGATCACCAAACCCAGCCCGGCAACCGAGGAACTCACCCTGACCGAGCGACTGTTCACCGTTGGCCGCGAACCGGTACCCGATCTGCCCGAGGGTATCGTCGTCGAGCCCCCGGAACAGATCGCCTCGCCCGAGGCCGCTGACTGATCCCGGCGAGCATACGCCGGCTTGTGGATGGGTCGAGAGACGCGAGTGACGTCACTCCCTCGAGTCTCGTATCTATCAGAACCTGGAGTAGATCCGCAACAATAATGTCGTCATAGCAGCCTCGTGGAACGTATGGCGAAAGATACCGTCAGGTACCCCGACGATGTCGTCGAAGAAATCGACACGCTCGTCGACGACGGTATGTTCGAGAGTAAATCCGAATTCTACCGGTTCTCCGCGGAGTACGTCCTGACACTCATCAACCCCGATCACGAGGTAGAAACGTTCAATTTCGAGGAGATCAAACGCGAGCTGAACATCGACCGCCAGCCGGCCGTCGAATCCGTCGGCACCGACGGTGGTACCTTCTTTCTCGACGCGATTATCACCGTTCGCAAACACGGCCTGCGGGGCAACTACCAGGCGGCCGAGGAGTTCATCGACGCCCACTACGACCCGGCCGACCAGGAGTGTCTCATCCTCGAGGAGGTACTCGGCACCTATCGGGACGGAGCCACCAGTCCCTCGATCTGAGAAGCCGGAGAGACAGCCCTTTATTCGGTCCGATCCAACCGCGTGCTATGCGAGCCGTTGTAACCGACGAGGGGGAGGAAGTCTACGTTGCCGAGACGAACGGCGACACTGGATCGAAAGGGCCCTTTCTCGTTGCTTACGGGAGTCGGGACCGAGACGCGCGTTACGGCTGGTTTTGTGCGAACTGTGATACGATCGACACCGCGATGGACCCGATGGGCCGGATCCAGTGTAACGCCTGTGGGAACCTCCGGAAGGCAACGGAGTGGGACGCCGCCCACGAGTGATGGCGTCTTACTGTCTCCCCGAGCGCCCACCACGGTGTCGGCTGGCGGTCCGTAACCACGCCAGACGCACCCGAGAACTCCACGAGTGACACTCGAGTGCGTTCACATCCCAGCAGGCGTCCGAAATCGCCGTCGGAAAATTTTTCACACGCGTCCACTCCGCTTGCGCCCTTGCCGAGACGGTGGACGAATGACCATGCAAACGTTTATCATGACTCGCGGTGAACATCGTAGTGAATGGGTCCTGTTAACATGGAACTCGTCGAGCAGGCCAGGTCGATTTTCGCAGAACTCGGCTACACTGTCGAGGGCAACGGACCGGACTTCCGAGCAGAGCGCGCGTGGAAAGTCGTCCACGTCAATCCAGTATCCGACATGGACACACTCCCGCGAGGCTCGGGACAATTCCACTGTTTCGTCACCCAACCCGGAGCGGTCGACGATCTCGAGGCCGAACTGACGCGCCTCGAGCCGGGCTATGAGTGGGCCATCATCGCCGTCGACGGCGAGGAGTACGAGGTCGAGCGCGCGCCGCCAGGACCGACACTCGCGGCCTAATCTCCGCACCGATTTTTAGAGGACGTCACGACAGGCAGCGACGCCGCCGTCCGGATCGACGTCGGCCCCCAGCGACTCGAGCGCATCGCCCAGCGCGGCGACGACGAGAACCACGTTCTCCGGGCGAGCGGAGTGACCCATACAACCGATCCGGAAGATCTCGCCCGCGAGGTCCCCAAGCCCCGTCGCGATCTCGAGGTCGTACTTCTCGAGCAGGACCTCACAGACCTCACTGTCGTCGACGCCATCGGGGACGCGAACGGCGTTCAGACTCGGGAGCCAGTACGCCTCGGGTGCGTTCATCTCGAGGCCCATCCCCTCCATCCCCGCTTTCAGCGCGCCCGCGAGGTGGCGGTGACGAGCCCAGCGGTTCTCGATCCCCTCCTCGGCTACGAGCCGGAGGGCTTCACGGATTGCGTAGACGTTGGTGATCGGGGCCGTATGGTGGTAGGCTCGCTCCTCGCCCCAGTAGCCCTCGAGCAGCGAGAGGTCGAGGTACCACGATCGTGGCGGTTCTTCGCGGGAGAGGACTTTTTCCATCGCCTGGTCCGAAAGCGTGAGGGGGCTCGCACCCGGGGGACAGGAGAGACACTTCTGTGGGCCGGAGTAGGCCACGTCGATGTCCCACTCGTCGACGCGCAACTCGACGCCCCCCAGCGAGGTGACCGTGTCGGCGATGACGAGGGTATCGTGATCGTGTGCCGCCGTGGTGAGTTCGGGAACGTTCGGCTGGACGACGCCCGTACTCGTCTCGGCGTGGACGAACCCGAACACGTCCGGGTCGTGTTCGGCAAGTGCGTCCGAAACGGCCGCAGGATCGAGGGGTTTTCCCCAGGGTGCAGCCACCTCGACGACTTCCCCGCCCGCGCGGCGGGCCATCGAGGCCATGCGCCCACCGAAGTAGCCGTTCGTCGGCACGAGCATCGTGTCACCAGGTTCCACGAGGTTCCCGATGGCGGCCTCCATCGACGCCGACCCCGTCCCCGAGACCGGTATCGTCCACTGGTTGTCCGTCCGGAACGTATAGCGCAAGAGCTCCTGTACCTCGTCCATGATCTCGACGAACGAGGGATCGAGGTGGCCAACCAGCGGCGTACTCATCGCCCGCAGGACGCGAGGATGCACGTCACTCGGTCCCGGCCCCATCAGGGTTCGATTCGGCGGCGTCAGTTCTCCCACGTCCGGCGCACTCGAGTCCGTTGGCATGGCCCCCAGTCGAGTGGGGACGACCAAAAACGTTCACGACCCGGCATCCATCGACGATCACTCCGAGACACTTCGACACCTCGAGTTAGTGACCTGTCGTGATGGGCGTCGCTTCGGCGGTGAACGCACCTCGAGATGCAGTAAACCACCTCGAGGGGGTCGCTCGAGTGCGGGTGTGTGGATGGCACACGAGGCGAGTGCGAATCCATGTGCTTAAGTGGGTGACGGCGGAAGGATCTAATCCGCAAGCAAAACCGATGCACCACCCCGCGCAAGCGAGGCTGGGAAGGGTGAATGCCACCTGCGTCTACAGGATTGGCAAATGACACCGTATGTACGTGTAGTCCAGGCGTCCACTGGACCCGTTCCCGGGTCACAATTCCGGTTGTAACTGACGTTACAACCCTGACCAGATCCGAAAGAACGTGGCTACTGTGCCAACTGGTGGATCGCTCGGCTCGAGAGCTGAAGAAGGACGTGCCAAGCTGCGATAAGCCCAAGGGACCCGCACGGAGGGAAAGAACTTGGGATCTCCGAATAGGAATCCTCTTTGCAATTGCTTTGCGCAATAGGGAACGTCGAGAATTGAAACATCTCAGTATCGACAGGAAAAGAAAGCAACGCGATGTCGTTAGTAACGGCGAGTGAACCCGACACAGTCCAAACCGAAGCCTGCGAGGCAGCCGCCTCGTGGGCAATGTGGTGTTCGGACTGACTTGCAGCGGACGACCGTCGACGAGAAATCCCTTGGAACAGGGTACGATACAGGGTGACAGTCCCGTACCGTCGACCAGTACTCCGTGTGTCAGCTCCAGAGTAGCGGGGGTTGGATATCCCTCGTGAATATCGCGGGCATTGACCGCGAAGACTAAACACTCCTCGAGACCGATAGCGAAATAGTAGCGTGAGCGAATGCTGAAAAGCACCCCAAAAAGGGAGGTGCAATAGGGCGTGAACTCAGTTGGCGATCGAACGACGGGGCATACAAGGTCCCACACAAAATGAACCAGGTGTAAACCTGTAGTAAGACGTGTGGGAAGCCGATGTTCCGTCGTACGTTTTGAAAAACGAACCAGGGAGTGTGCCTGTCTGACGAGTCTAACCCGAGTATCGGGGAAGGCATAGGGAAACCGATATGACCGCAGCCTTACGGCGAGGGTCACCGTGTTCAAGCGCGGGGAGTCAGACGAGCACAACCCGAAACCGGATGATCTAGGCGTGGGCAGGGTGAAGCGTGCCGAAAGGCACGTGGAGGCCCGATAGCGTTGGTGTCCTACAATACCCTCGCGTGACCTACGTCTAGGGGTGAAAGGCCCATCGAATCCGGAAACAGCTGGTTCCAACCGAAACATGTCGAAGCATGACCTCCACCGAGGTAGTTCGTATGGTAGAGCGACGGATTGGGAGACCGGCCTCCGAGAGGAGTTCGCCTCCCTGTCCAACTCCGAACGTACGAACGCCGTCGACGTGGGGAGTCCGGTGCGCGGGGTAAGCCTGTGTACCGTGAGGGAGACAACCCAGAGCTGGGTTAAGGTCCCCAAGTATGGATTAAGTGCGATTGAAGGTGGTCGCAAGCCCTAGACAGCCGGGAGGTGAGCTTAGAAGCAGCTACCCTCTAAGAAAAGCGTAACAGCTTACCGGCCGAGGTTTGCGGCGCCGAAAATGATCGGGGCTCAAATCCATCACCGAGACCTGGCGGCACTCTTCATAGAGTGATCCTGTAGGTTGGCGTACTGTTCGGGCGGAAGCGCGGGCGAGAGCTCGTGTGGACCGTGCAGTAACGAAAATCCTGGTCATAGTAGCAGCGTTAGTCGGGTGAGAACCCCGACGGCCGAACGAGTAAGGGTTCCTCAGCAATGCTAATCAGCTGAGGGTTAGCCGGTCCTAAATCAGCCCGTAGATCGAAGCTGATGAAAGGGAAATAGGTTAATATTCCTATGCCGGTGTGCACTAAAAGTCGACGCTTTGGGGTCGCCCAGGCCGGGCCTTCGCCCGGTTGAATCGTCCAAGACCGTGGAAGCCGTAACGGCACGAAGCGATCGAACGGCGAGATAACGCAAGCTGGGTCAACCTAGAGCCCGTGAAAAGACGAGCACACTGTCCGTACCGAGAACCGACACAGGTACTCGTGGCGGCGAAAGCCAAGGCCTGTCGGGAGTAACCGACGTTAGGGAATTCGGCAAGTTAGTCCCGTACGTTCGCAATAAGGGATGCCTGCCTCGGAGAGAGGCAGGTCGCAGTGACTCGGGCGCTCCGACTGTCTAGTAACAACACAGGTGACCGCA
>LKND01000133.1 GCA_001564275.1 Natrialbaceae archaeon Tc-Br11_E2g14
AGGTTCCGTTTTCGTTGCTCACGAGTTCGATCCCCGGGACCGATTCGAGTCCCATGTCGATCATCGCCTCAATGTCGTTGACACTGGCGTTCTTGTCTATTACCAGAGTTCCAATCCGCTGCTCTCGGCTTCGATCATCTACTTCCTCCCACTCATATTCGTGTGCGGTCTGACTGAGAGCGATAGATGCGTCGTGTTTCGCGAGTTCGAGAGCCCGTTCGTGTGCTTCTTCGTCGGTCTCTTCGGGCTCCTTGCGGTAGGAAAGGTCGAATGTCGGTACTACGTCAGTCTGTACGGATACAGACACCATTTCGCGCTCGGTATTTGATGATTGGCTCATGTTATTGATCTCCAGTAGTTTCGCTTTCGAGGGCTGCGTGAGAGGCGTCAGTCAGCTCGGTAGCGATTTTTGAAACCTCTTTGTCGGGGATATTCACGTTGTTAGCCTTCTCAAATGCGTTCGCAGACCGTTTGACGGCTTCGTGAATGTCGTTGTGTAGTGCTTCACCAAAGTACGAGTCGTATCGCAGGTCGACTCGGAATTCTTCGACGATCTCACTCGTTTTAGTGGTTGATTCTGATGCTGATTCACTCATCAGTATCACCGATCTCGTCGTAGGCGTCTTTCACAGCACTGTACGCTTCGAGATACTGGTCTGTGCCTTCCATACCGAGATCGTACATCGCATCGATTTCACGTTCAGCGGCTTCGATCACAAGGCCGAGATGCTGTTCGCTGATACCGTTTAATCGGAGAGATTCACTCATTTTTCAATGACTCCACACATCTGAGAAAGAAAATAGCCTGTTGTGAGCGACACACACAGTCGACGACTCACACTTTCTGCAGTAGCTCGCGGAATTCATCGAGATCCGCTTGCCGCTCGGGGTCAGCCACGCTTGTATCCAGAGCCTTCACGAGGTGAGTCGACCAACCACTGTTTCGAAACGACTCATAGAAACTGACCGTCTTGTCACCACGGTTCCGTGCGTGCATGACCTGATTCCGCATTGTTCGAGCCATCGATGTAGTACAGTTTCGTCGAGTGTACTGGAAGCGCAGAAGCGCGGTGACTGCGGCTTCGGTGGGCAATGTGAAATTGATCCCGAACGAGGAGACGCCAGCGTATGTTTTTTCTTCGATGGTGAGCTTCATGTTCTCCGTTCGAATCTCTCGCTTTTCGTCTCCATTCTCGTCGGACACAGTTTTGTTGCCGGTATCATCTCCACTGATTGTTTGCTGACTCATTTTATCTGATCTCCGCCCATTGGAGAGATGACAAATGGGGCTCGGCGTCTGAATGTACCCCACAAAATTGAGTTCGTCTAGTCACTGTGGGGTACATTCGGACAGCCTCGTTTGCGGAGTCCCGCCTTGTTGTGGTTCCTGTACGGTTTCGTATTCTGTAGCCCGGAACCCACAGTCGACACACTCGTAGAAGTCGACAGCGTTGGATTGGTCGTCGACTGGACTCATGAACACCGGATCGAGGTGGCTGCACCCACACTGGGGGCATGAATGATCTTTCGAAGCGGGGTCGACAACGTCAGGGTTGATCGACCCGATCGGGATTTCATGAACACGGGTAAGTTCGAATACCCGCTCTGCGCGTACTGCTTGTTCGAAGCTCTTAGCAGTGGGAACAAACTCGAACTCTTGCCGTCGACCGAGCGTACGCGGGAGATGCCGCAACACATCGATAGAGGGGTGAACCGTGTACAGACAAGCCCACGAGATATTCGGCGTCCCCCTTTGCCAGCGTGTGTCGTCTCGCCGCACGAAGACGTGGTCAAGCGTTATTGGTAGATCTCCAGTCGGGACAGCATACGAATTGAACAAGATACGGCCACCTGGTTCTGTTACTCTGACCAGCTCGGAGAACAGGAATTCGAAGTCGGGAACATCCTTCCAAGGTGGGTCGCATACAATCATCGAGAAACTGTCGTCGCTTGCGGGGATGCCGTTTTCAAGTATATCGGAGATGATCGTATTCCCGTCGTCGAGATACTCTGCCGCGATACTTTCCTGTGGCACTGCTGCGCTGTAGAGCGATCCCACGACATCGAATGGTGCGTCGTCGACGACGAAGCCACTGAGGTATTCGCGGGCTTCAGAGAGATTTGTTCCGTCGTCTTGCTGCAGGTTTTTCACCAATTCGGTCGGTGTTCGAAGGTCGTACCGGACGTCGGCGAGGGGCGATAGCCCGGCAAATACGTTGGCTGTTCTTCCGTCGACGTCTTCGAGTAGGCTTGCCACCCAGTTTTCGAACTTCTCCGGCCATCGCCAAGTGCCTTTGAACGCATGTTCTGCTGAGTGTTCTGTTGCTTTCGTCGAGTGGCCGTTCTTTGATTGCGTGCTCATAAACAAGCGTTGAGGTCGATCTGGTCTGTTTTACGACTCGTCTTGGATGTCGGAAGGTTCTGAGAATGGTACTGGCTGAGTTGACCAGCAACGGTCACCGTTCCCACAGCAGCGAGATAGACGTCTGCACCCTGTTCCCAATCGACTGCGTAGATTGTCTCGAAGTCGACTGCGCGACTCTCTGCAAGCCATTTGGGTGCTGCATAGACGATAGTCCCACCCATTTTTGTGACTGTCGACGTATTGTACAGTGGTTTGTGCCGATGGAGTGGTTGCAGACCGGGGTTGATGTGGACTGCAACATCGAACTGATCGTGTTCGAATGGCAGGTCGTCTTGCTGGCCTGCGTCGGTTGAGACAGTCCACTCTGTCGGTGTGTATGCAGCGTTGGTCTTGATCTCGTCAAGCAACCGGTTGGCTTCGGTAGGACACTCGACGAGGAGGAGTGTATTCTCGTCGGTAGACGTTATCGACTGTGCAACGAGGCTCGCCAATGAGTCCTCCCAGAGATGGGCTCTCAGCTCTTCATCGAGGCTGTTCATCGGATTCGTCGCCCAACATCGATTTCGCCCCCGACTTGCCTAATGGCATCCTCTACGTGTTTGTTTCGTGGCCCGTCGGCCGTCGCGACGAATGCTGACGAGACATCGTTGAAGTCGACAATACGGTATAGGTAGGGCGATTGCACACCATTCTGGTATTCGAAAGTCGCTTCGATAAGCATCGGCCCTGCAGCTCCTTCACCGATACCATAGAAGGTGAGTTCAACGTCGTCAGTTGGCTGGACGACAGGAGCCTCACCGCGTTGGACAACCGAGTCAGTTCTGTTATCGTTTGATTTCAGAACCATGCGTACATCGAGCATCCTTTAGATGACCAAAATTCGAGCCAGTTTGCGGCGGCATCAAGCGTTTCGAGGTCATCCTCATCGAGAGAATAGAATTCGTCTGGGTCTTCAATAAGGTTTGACCGGATTCTGTCGGCGAAATCTTCCATTTGGTGTGGAGTCATATCTGAGTGTGCTTGATTTATGAGCCACTCAATCCGCCTGTTACCGACGAACCGGAGTCGTTTGCCCCGCCACGAGCAGCTGCTCGATAGGAACGACCCGCCTTGTGCGCCGTACTCTTCCCAGATCCGACACCGCTCGCAGTCGACTGGGAATTCGTCTTCGGTCAGCCACTCCCAATACTCGTCGAACGTCTCGAACTTGAACTGGTCGCGACCCCAATCTTCCCAGATTTCGCGAGCCCGTTCTTCTGTGTCGACTCGTGGGGCGTCGACTGCCTCACAAGGGTTGTCGACACACCAATCAAGTCCCATTTAGATCTCCTCCTCTTCTTCTTCATCTTCTGCCGGATCGTCGATGATCCCACAAGCGATGAGGTACTCACGAGCTTTCTCCGAGGATTCGCCGAGTAGGGCTGCGTAGTCTTCGACGACTCGCCAATTGCAGAGATCGAGACCATCTTCGGTGTGATATGTCGATTCGTCGTGCATGAAGTCGATAGTTTCTAGGGTCACACTCTCGTTTACGGGCTCAATGTGGCCGTCGGAGGTCACCTCGTACTGCTGCTCAACCCATGCGGGTTCGATAGCGGTGATCGTTACGCTCTGTTCTCTCTCGGTGGTTTCGGTGGCTGCCATTTCTACAAAACCTCGCCAATCATCTGGAGACAAATAGTGTGATTTTGCTGTTTTTCACTCGAGAACAGGCGATTGTATCTTGTCCCGATGCGTTCTTGTTTGACCGATGCTTGCTATCAAACAAGATGGAAAATCCGCCCCACACGGCTTCTGGAGGTTTCGATGACTGACGAGATAACCAGTCCGTGCGTCAATATCTGCAAGGTTGAAGACGGTGTGTGTAGTGCCTGCGGCCGTACACTCGAACACATCGCCCGTTGGGGCAGTATGACCGAAGACGAGCGCAAGAAAATCATGGATGAGCTATGAAACCGCAGGGTTGTCCGTACTGCGACAGGCAGGTCGAAAAGCGACACTGCAAGATTGTTTGTCCTGCTCACGGGGTCGTATATGACTGCAGTGATCCATTTCGATGAAATTGCTTCGGGGATGAGGTATGCCACCGCTCAATACGCGCCGAGCAGCGAAGCGAACTGATCCAATCGCCGGTCGAGATCGTGGGCGTCGTAGACGATAGTCGACTGGTCGTATTCCCCCTCGAGCTTTTCTGCATCTGTGGGTGGACACCCTGGACTACAATCGGTCGCGACGGTGAGCGAACAGATCGGAGAGTACGACTGCTTGATTTCATCTATGACCTCGTCGACGTCGGCTGGGATACCGTCGGTCAGAGTAATGATAATCGACTCTTTCGAGTCCCGATCGGCCAGTTTGCGAGCCAGCGAGAGAGATTCTGCGAGTGGCGTCCCACCCGAGGTCTCTGTACTCAGGATCGAATCTTGGACGTAACTCGTTTCAACTGATGGGGGTTTGATGAGCCGAGCCTCTCCGCCGTAAAAGTCGGTAATGGCCACATCGATTTCGAGGTCCTCACACGCCACAGCGAACCGAGCGAGAGCTTGTGTAGCCACGTCAATTTTTGAGCCAGTATCCAGATCGAGATTCTGCTTTCGCATAGAGTAGGAACGATCCAGAACGAACACGATGAAGTATTCCTTTTCGCGGCCAGCGATTTCCTGGCTAAACACTCTGGGGTCCTTTACTGCTAGTCTGTGAGCTGTCTTTGCGTTGACTGTCGTTCCCGAACAGAGGCCGTTTCGCACACCGGTTCGACGGTCCAAACGGAGTTGCTTGGCAAGTGTATCACCGACGAGTGAGGCGTCATTCTCGACCGCACTCCAATCGCAGTCGACTGGTGGTGGCGATGTCGGCGTCGGCATGATCGATAGTTCGCCGAGTGATTCTTCGCCGCCCACGGAGCTCTCGCCTGACTGGGTTGTGTCTTCTTCTGAATCGCGTTCAGCGGCGTGTGCTTCAGCCAGTGCATTGAGGTCTTCTTCGAGCGCACGCTGATCGACAGTCGACTCGTTGGCCGTCCGCTGTGCGAGGTCGTGGTCGCTCGCGAAGTCACCAGGAGTGAGTTCTTCGCCGCTGTGTGCGGGTTCAGCGGTATCTGGTGTTGCATCTCCTTCGGCGTCGGTATCTGTAGTTTCCTCGGCGTCCGTGTCTGTGTCGGTGTCGACGGACTCACTACCGCTGGTTGCGGCTG
>LKND01000063.1 GCA_001564275.1 Natrialbaceae archaeon Tc-Br11_E2g14
GGTTCGTGCTGATCGTTGGATTCGCCATCTGGGTACCACAGGTGGTGCTCGCACTCGACCCCGAAGCCGACGAGATTGGCCGGCGAACGCGGATTCGCTTTGCCGTGATCGCGACCCTCGTGCTGGCGTTCGTCCTCGGGGATGTCAGCGGCGACCCCCAAGAACGGGCCATCGTGTTGGTGGGCGCACTGGCGTTCGTCTTCCTGATCGGGGTGGAAGTCGTGGTCGGCTACCGGATCGCCAGTCGAGAAGGGACACCGTAGCCCCCGGGTGCCGTCCAGCCGGTTGTACTGGGTCGGGGAAAATGAGAGCGAGTATCGAATCGTATCGACACGAGAGGGTGCCTGAAGGGCTACTCGAGGGAACTCATACGGATTAGTGTCGTCTCTTACCGGTGAGTGCCGAACCGGGGCTGGCACTCACCGGTAAATAGTGACACTAAACCGTATCAGTCTTCCGTCCAGTACATCAGGTTCTCCTTTTCGGTGCCACAGTCCGGACACGTCTCGGGCAAGCCCTCGTCGAGGTCACCCATCTCGCCACACTCGAGACAGCGCCACATCAATTCGGCCTCGCCGGTTCCCTGGGTCCCTCGAGCGTGGTCGGCGGCGGTCTCGACGCCATCGCGGGTGGCGACGAAGAAGCCGCTCCGATCGAACCCGCGGATGCTGCCCAGGCGGGTCCCATCCGCGTCGAATACGGCCTGGCCGAACCGGACCTCGAGGTCGTCCTCATCGGCTGTGGTGTCACTGTTGCTGGCTGGTGTGTTACTCATGGGCGAGGCTCCCACGAGCAGGAACTTAAAACCACAACGGGCCGTCGACGACCGACGAATCACTGACAACCGACGAATCACTAACGGCCGGGAAATCACTGACGGCCGGGAGGCGACCAGCGCGAGCGCGCTGGTCGACCGACCCGGGGGAGGGCAGGCGACCTAACACGTACCGCGAGCGCCCCTGGCGCGAGCGCGCCGACGACCGATGTGAGCGAGCGAACGGAGGGAGGAGTGCTTTTGGTGGAGATTTTGCCGAGTGACCGTTCGGCGTGCGGCAGCCTCGCTGCCGCCGCCGAACGAGAACGCAGTGCAAAAGGTCCTACATGAAATCCGCAATCCCGCTCTGTTTGTTCTTATCGTTCTCGAAAATACTCTCGAGAGCCTTTTCGAGCACCTCGAGGCGCTGTTTCGTGTAATCCCGACAGCCGTACTCCTCGGCGACCTCGATGGCGGTCTGCATGTACTTGTTGACCGACCCCTTGTGGACGGTCAGGTTCACCCGGCCGCCACACTCCCGACAGCTCTCCGTCAGGGGCATCCGCCGGAACTTCTCACCACAGTCCAGACACCGCGTCTCCTGGCGCGAGAAGGCTCGCAGGTTTCCGATCAAGTCCGGCAGGAAGTGGTACTCGATGACCCGCTCGGCCACGTCCGTCTCGTCGACGGCCTCGAGCTTGCGTGCCAGCTCGAGCTGAGCGTCCATCTTGTCCATCATCGAGCCAAGCGTCTTGTACGCCGAGAGGTCCGGCCCCAGGGCGATGTCGGCCGTGTCGTGGGTGTGCTCGAAGCCGGTGTACGCCGCGTCGGTGCCGAGACTGTCCTCGGCGATCTCGACCAAGTCCTCGACGTCGCCGGGGTCGGCCTGCTCGAGGGTCGCCTCGTAGAACGCACGGGGGTACTCGGAGACGACATCCATGTTGTGGGCCTCGTCGTCGATCTCGGAAGGGTCGATGCGGGAGGACATCACGAGGGGGGCGTCCATGGAATTGTGCGCATAGAGCCAGTTTGCGGTGAAGATCGGCTCACCACCAACCTGTAAGTCATAGAGGTGTCCATCGTAATCGACTGTTTCGATCGACGTGATTCTGAGGTAGGAGAGATCACCGTCGACGAGCGGGCGGATGGTTTCGAGCATAGTGACCGCTTCCGCCGGCAAGTCACGTTGCTCGAGATCGTCGATGATTGACTGCAGTTTCTCGAGTGAGATGTTCTCTCGACGCTTGAGATATTTTGGAATGCACTGGCGGACCCCGTCAATATCCATTTCGCGAATCCGGAACAACTCGTCGGGAATCGAGACGACCAGACTCTTGGGGTGGTACGATTCCTTTCCGTCGAGGATCCGGCGAAGTGGGTTGTCGTTCGCGCCGCCAGAGACGGTGATTGTGTAGATGGGTTGTCGGGAGGCGTCTCGTTCTCGACGTGAGATGTTTGCCACGAGACCGAGGCGGTGACACAGGAACACGATCCCGTCTTTGACGCTCTCGCTCGTCGTGTGAAATGCAATCCCGCTGTAATTGTCGTCGCTCGATTCTGAACCGTCCCCAGCAATGAATCCGCGCAAGAACGCGAGAACGAGGTCTCGTTCTCCCCGAAGGATACAGTCGGGGATGGTCTTCTCACTCGAATTGTACGAATCATGCTGTTCGAACCCGAGATCGTACAGGACATCGAAGAAGACAGCTGGGAAGGCAACTTCGTAGGCACGGTTCGACCACCGGACGCTGGGCTCGCTTCCGAGCACGTTCGTCGCCGCTTCGACCACCCGATCGACGAGTTCATCATCCGCATTGTGTATCGCTGGCCGGGTTCCGGAAAGCGTCCCTTCAGCGACGAACATTCCGAGCAACCACGCGAAGTCTTCGTCTACCTCGAGGAAACGATCGATACAGTCAGAGGAACCCCAACGACCCACGGCACACGAATCGGGCAGTGGCCGTGCGTCGTGTCTCGATTCGGTCGTCTCGAGTGTCTCTCGGCTGACCTTTCTTCTGGCGAGCCTATAGGAGAGTCCACCGTCGAACGCAACCCGGGTGTCACTGCCGCGGTCGGCATCCCCCCAGACGCTCCTGAGCCACGCCTCGTGGTCGTCATCGATCAACACGTAGGGATCGTCGACACATTCAAGCACGTCGATACTCGTTTCGATCGGTTCGAGAGAAAGGTCCCGAGGCCCGACGATGAGGTCACCCGCTTCGAGGTCGGAACCCGCGACGTCCTCGATCCCGTCAGCGTAGCGAAAGAGGCTGTGATCCGTAGTGATCTCGATTTCACGGCCAAACTGGGTGGTGATTCGGAGGAGACGTTCGTCGTCAGCGGCCTCGTATCTAATTGCCTTTTCGATCGGTTGCGGTGACGCCTCGTGGTTCTCATCGAAGGCGTACGTTTGCCACCCCTCGAGGGCGACTGTCTTCTTTTCGAACTTCCCGTCGAGTTCGACCGGAAGTTCGAGTTCGTCCCAGAACTCCTCGAACGTCAAAAATCGAAGGTCCCCCTCAGGGTCGAACGCGATCAGTTGGGAGTCGGCCGCAACGCTGCCGCCACGCTGGTCTGGAAGATATTGGCGTGAAAAGTTCAACAGGCCATCCATGAGTAACATCACGCAGTCCTCGTCCCCGTCGCACTGGCCGGTATAGAGGTTATTAGCAGCGACTGTGTGTGTGCCCGAAACGGTAAGACAGTAGGTGTATTCGACATCGGCCTGGACGATTTGGGCTCGGCTTACTATATCAACCCGCGGGCTGTAACCGTCAGTTTTCCGAGCGGCGTTTCCATCCGGAACGGAGACGTGGCTCGCTGTGAGCGGAATCTCGTGACCAGGTTCGATTTCGCTCGCTGAAAGGCGCTCCATCCCGTCATCCCAGACGACCATCGAATGCTCAGGCGTCACCGTCACCGTTCGGTTTCCTCGAGTTTCGATGCGAATGAGATGGTCGGGTGCAGGGTGTTTCGAAACAGTTTCAACCGAGCACGACACTTGGGAGCCGTTGGTGTCAATAGACAGGACAGAAACAGCGTCGTCCAGATCCTGAACCTGTGTCCCGAAATCGTCCGTTCGTGGCTCGGTCAATCTGGACTCGACGAATTGTTCGATCGGTTGCTCCCGAACCACCCCATCCCCGTTTTCGACCTGAATTGTCGTCTCCGGATGGAAGCAATTCCGGCGTTTCGCGGCGTGAAAGAACGGATGCGCATAGCCAACCGCCGCACTCGTAAAACCAATAACTCTCCCGACAGTTGCCGCCGACGTGTGGGGAGCCATGCCGAACACCAGTTCGCCCACGAGGTCCTGGCGATCCTCGAGCTCGTAGAACCGATCCAGGCCGTAGTACTGCTCGAGGAGGTCGTCGATGAACGCGGCGGTCTGCATCATGTGCTGGGCCGCGCCATCGGAGAGGACGATGTCCTGGACCTTGAGTTCGACCAGCTGGTCCTCGTGGGTGAGCGGTTCGCCGTGGATGTCTTCCTCGTAGCCCAGGGCCTGGAGTTGGCCCACGGTGATGTCGAGTTCGCTGGCCCTGACCGACGTCACCGGGAGGTCGGTCATGTCGTAACGAACCGTGCCGTCCTTGAAACTCGAGACGTCGTGTTTCGCCCGGAGAACTCCTTTCTCCATCGGCTCGGGAATCTTGTCTCGGGAGGTGAGGCCCTTGACGCCTTTGAGGATCTCGAAGGCGTTTTCGCGCTCGCCGACGGTTTCGAGTGCGTCGCGATAGGCGGCGTGGACGTCGATCTCACGGGTGTCGACGCAGGTGGCCTCGACCGCACAGCGAGGGCACTCGACGCGGCCAGCCTCGTCGGGTTCGACCTGTTGGTCACACTCCGGGCAGCGGTAGTCCGGCGTGGTCCGGTCGTCGCACTCGGGACAGCGGTTCTTGTAGGTCTCCTCGCCGCAACCCTCACAGCGCTGGCGGCCGATCTGAAGGTCGACGACCCCTGGGGTGTCTGACATGGTCTCGGCGTACGTGCCGGCGTCGGCGACGTTTCGCTGAGCGCCGCCGGCCTCGCCGATGGGGAACAGGGTGTGGACCGCCGGGCTGAGGTCGCGACGCTCCGACTTCTCGGGGCGACCCATCCGGCAGCCGACTCGAGTCGGAGCGCGTTCCCGAACCGTGAACGGCGCGACTTCGTTGACGGCCTCGACGGCGTTGTCGCCTTCGGTCTCGGTCCCCCAAGTGCGGGCCCGTGGACGCAGGTCCTCGAGCGTCCAGAGCCGCTCCAGGTCGGCACTCAGACCGAGGCTTCGGACGAACGGCAGCGGATCGTCGATCTCGAGACGGTCCGTGCGCTGGCGGTGTTCGATGACGATAGCCTCGAGCGCCTCGCGAGTAGCGTCGGTGTGCTCGAGGACGAGCGTTTCGGTCCCGTCACCGGGCTCGAGGGCCCCTTCGCTGACGGCACTCGCGAGCCCATCGAGGGCCTCGACGGAGAGGTCGTGCCACTGGTAGGTGTATTTCGGATGCAACGGCGCGTCGTGTTCGGTGGCCCACGCCAGGGCCTCCGCGGACGTGGGATCGGCGAGGTCGGTTTGTGGATCGTCCTCGAGGGCCTGCACGTCGGCCCCGGCGGCCGCGAGGTCCTGACGCCACCACTCGAGGCAGTAGCCGGCGGGGGCGAGCGGGTGGTTGTTCTCGACGAACTCGCCGTAGTTGACCAGGTATTCGCCCGCATCGAGGATTTTCTCGACGCCGTTCTGGACCGCCCTGGCCTCCTCGACGTCGTCGATCCGGCGGACGTCGCCGTTCGCCAGCCGAACGGTAGGCCCCTCGATAGTGTCGACCGGGATGATCCCGTGGGCCTTGCCGGGCCGTTCGGTTTTGATCTGGGTTCCCGCCGCCAGGAAATCGTCCACGATGTGCATCGTCGCGGGGTGGATCCCGCCCGTCGCGAACCCGTGGTTTCGCGCCCGACCGTATCGCAGGCGCAGTCCACCCTCCGCAGAGGGGTGTGAGAAAACCGGTCGGCCGGCGATCAAATCGCGAAGGAACTTGGTGGATGGGTCGGCTCGAGGGGGGCCCGAAGCGCCGTCATCGTTCTTGATATCGCCGGCGTTTTCCTCGTCACTCGCGGTCTCATCGTCCTCCGCGTCAGGTCCGGCTTCGGCCTCGTCCGCCTCGTCTTCGGCTGTGTCATCCGCATAGGTCCCGTCGATGAGGTCCTGGAGCCACGGCCAGTCGATCTCCTCGAGCTGGGAGGTGTAGCGCTGGATCTTCGGGGCCTTGAGGGCGATCCCCTCGGCCATCACCAGACACATGCCGCCACGAGCCGAGTTGGTGTCGACGCGCTCGAGGTCCCGAAAGCCCGAGACCTCCTCGTCGCCGGTGGCCTCGCCGTCGAGCATGATCGGCAGGTGTCTGGCGATGAATTTGGTCTCCGTGTCCTTCGGGGAGTACTGTAAGCCGGTCTCTTTGTCGTAGAGGGCGGTTTCCTCGGCGTAGCGCTCGATCTCCTCGCTGCGAGCGTCGTAGGTCTCGAGGCCGACGAGCGCGCGGGTGTAGTCGGCAACCAGTACCGAGAGGGCCTGGGCCGTCCCTCCCGCAGAGCGGATCGGGCCGGCGTAGTAGACGTTGACGAACTCGGTGCCGTCGTCGTTCGGGAGGATCTCGACTCTGTCGATGCCCTCGATTGGTGCCGCGACGACCCCTTCGGTCAGCAAGGCGACGGCCGTCCGGACCGCGCCCTCGACCTTGCCCGCTTTCGTCTCGTAGTCGCCGACCCGCCCCGCCGCGAAGTCCTTCGCCAGTTCGAGGGCCGCCTCCTCGCGGGACATCTGCCCCTCGAGTTCCCGAACGCGGTCGGCGACGCCGTCGATGCCGAGGATGTTCTCGACGCGGTCGGCCATGTCCTTGGCGACCGGGATTTCGACCTCGGGACTGGGGTCGCCGCCGCGTGCCTTGGCGCGTTCGGCGACCGAAAACGCCTCATCGAGTTGGCTTTCGAGCGTCTCGAAGTAGCGCTCGTCTTCCGGTCGCATCTCAGAGCCAGAGGTCGAGGTCGGTGCGTTCGTCGTGGCGTCGCTCGAGTGGGTCGGCGAATGTACGCAGGTAGACCTCGCCGGCAAAGACGGTGGCGGCGTCGAGGTGGCCCGCGATGGCCTCGCCGTCGGGTCGGGAGCACACGGCGTGGGTGTGGGCGAACACCTCGCCGTCGAGCAACGAGATATTCCCCACGCAGCTGGCGACCTCGAGGGGTTCATCGAACGTCACGGGTTCGTACTGCGTTGTCTCCTGGTCGTAGAACCAGAGTTCGGCGTCCTGGACGGCCCCGAGCGCGGTGAACCAGCCAGCACTCGCGTCGACCGCTTTCGCGAGTGCCTCGATCTCCTCGCGCCAATCAGCGTCCGTCTCGAGGCGGGCGACGTACTCCCCCGTCGTCTCGACTGGCCGGTGGTGCATGCGACGTGACTGTGCGCCACGGTCAAAAAAAGCCACCGCTTGTGCGCATCCGCGCGCTCGATCGATCACGGGTGAGGCCAGGTTGTCGGGAGATGATGACGAGCCAGCGCTCGCGGTCGGGGACGCGTTTCGACAACGAACAAGCGCGTGACGGGAGCAATGACCCCATCCGCTGACCGCACGGCTGGAGGCGAGCCACCGACCGGTGTGTTTTTCTGCCAGCCGCGTGCTTTCTCGAGCATGACCAGCGACGAGTCCGATACTGAGCCCGACAACGGCTCCGGGGACGAGGAGGGCCTGACCTACGCCGAGACGGGCGTCGACATCGACGCCAGCGAGGACGCTACCGCCGCCCTGCTCGAGGCGTTCGGCAGCGGGCTGAAAACGGAGTACGCGGGCCTGCTGGACATCGGCGACCGCTATCTCGCGCTCGCCACCGACGGCGTCGGGACGAAACTGCTCGTCGCCGAGGCGATGGACGACTACTCGACCATCGGCATCGACTGCATCGCGATGAACGTCAACGACCTCGTCGCCGCGGGCGTCGAACCCGTTGCCTTCGTCGACTACCTGGCGATCGACGAGCCCGACGACGGCCTGACGGCCGAGATCGGCGAGGGGCTGGCCGTGGGCCTCGAGGAGGCGAACCTGACCCTGTTGGGCGGGGAAACGGCCGTGATGCCCGAGGTAGTGACCGGCTTCGACCTCGCAGGCACCTGTGCCGGACTGGCGCTCAAAGACGAGATCCTCGAGGGCGAGGCCGCCGTCGGCGACGCCCTCGTGGGCTTCCCCTCGAACGGCATCCACTCGAACGGGTTGACGCTGGCTCGGGAGGCGGTCACCCGCAACCACGCCTACACCGACACGTTCCCGCTCGATCCGGAGGTGACCATCGGCGAGGAACTCCTGCGACCGACGCGACTGTACACCCATTTGCTCGAGCCGATGCGCCGCCACGGCGTTCGCGCTGCGGCCCACGTCACCGGCGGTGGCTGGACGAACCTGCTCCGGATGGGCGAGCACCGGTACGTGATCGAGGACCCACTTCCCAGCCACCCGATCTTCGAGTTCGTCGCCGAGGAGGGCAACGTGAGCGACGAGGAGATGTACCGGACGTTCAACATGGGCACCGGGTTGGTGGTGGCCCTCGAATCCGAGGCCGCCGAGGCGATGGTCGCGGAGACCGACGGCCAGCTCGTCGGTCACGTCGAGGACGGGGCGTCGGTGGAGATTCGCGGGCTGTCGCTGTCCTGAGCCAGGGTGGCTGGACGGAGACGTCGCTCGAGCCCACTCACCGGGATTCGTCGCGTTCGTCCTCGAGATCAACGCCTGGGGGATCGGGCCACTCGTTCTCACTCGAGTTCCCCCACTTGCGTCCGTCTGTCGTGGCCTCGCCATCTCCCACCCCGTCATCCACGGCCTCACGCGGGACCGCACCCGGCTGATCCTCCGGCGTCCGCACGTCCCAGGGGACCTCGTCGGCCCGCGAAGGGTGGACGTTCACTTTCCCGCCCCGATACGGGTCGGTGTCGGGATCGTAGTCGAGTTCGCTCCGGGTGAGCAAGTAGACGATCGCGCCGTAGACGGGGATCAAGAGGACGATCGCACCCCACTTTCGCTGGTTCAGGCCGAGATCCCGAGCGTCGTAGTAGACCGCCGCGGCGAGCAGGAGCTGGACGAAAACGGGGATTGCGACCAGGGCCGCGAGCACAAGCGGGCGCATACGGTGTTTAGGAGATGGACGCCCCTAAGTCGATTGCATCCGGCCGCACGTGCGCGAGGTGAACTGATCGACGGCCCACAGCCGGGTTCGGTCCCTATGGATACCGAGCGATCGGTGCCACGCGGTTCGACGTCGCCGCCCGTTCCCGCCGCCCGGTAACTGCCTCGGTGATCGCTGTACGGTGTTCCTCCCAGGTTTCGTATCTCGCGACTGGGGTCGCCCCGACCGGGACGCACGTTCGTGTCATTATATCTACTGGGTCGCGTAGGAGAGCGGAGAATCAAGGCATTCGTCGATCTGCAGGCACCTCGTGACCTCGGGTCACACCCCACGACGGCTTCGGGAAACGATGCCGCTCAGGCCGGCGCGGACGACCATCGCTGGCGCTCCCGAAGCACGCGCCCCACGAGCGAGAGATCCCGCACGCCGAGCAACTTGGTGATGGCCCGCCAGCTCCCCTTGTTCGCCTTGGCGAGCGTGTCGTCGTCGAGGCGGTTCAGATCGTTCATCAGTTTGTCGTACCGGTCGTTCGACGCGAGGTAGAGCAGATGGGTCATCAACAGTCGGCTCTGGACGTTCGGGGCGACGTCCCGGTGCCAGAGCGTGTCGTACACCTCGAGGTGCTCGGCGGTCGGTTCGACGTCGCCGTGTTTGAGACAGCTGTCGGCGGCGACGGCGGCGGCGCGTCCGGATTTCATGCACGTGTGAATGCCCTCACCCCAGAGCGGGTCGACCGTGGGAACGGTGTCGCCGATGGCCATGAACCGGTCGGTGTGGATCTGCCCAGGCGGCTGGATGTGCGCGGAGCCACGGTGCTGGCGGCCCTCGATGCGTGTTGCGTTCTCGAAGCGCGGATCGTTGTCGATCCAGTGAGTGAGGTAGTCGTCGATGCTGAAGTTGTCCTTGCCGTACTGGCGGTGGCTCTCGTTTTGGATGTAACAGACGCCGACCTTCGCGGTGTCCCCGCCCGTATGGAAGATCCAGGAGTAGCCGCCGGGGGCCGTGTCGTGGTCGAGGCGGAGCATCATCGCGTCGGTGAGATCGGCGAAGTCGGGGTGGTCGATGTCGATCCCCTCGAGTTCGTACTCGATCCCGATAGCGTGGTTCTCGCGCTCGAGGTCGCTGACGTCGAGCTGTTTCGCGAGGGGGGCCGCGGGGCCGGTCGCGTCGATCACGATGTCGGCGTAGACCGCCTCGTCGCCGTTGTACCGCACGCCGACTGGCTCGCCGTCTTCTACGATCGGGGCCGTTGCACGGGCATCGAAGCGATACGCCGCGCCCTCTTCGCGGCTGTCCTCGACCAGGAACCGCTTGAACTTCGCGAAGTCGAGGACGGCACCGGGTTGTTCCTGAACGTACCAGTCGTTCGGGGATTCGAGAACCACCGAATCGGTGTACTGTTGGACGACGTCGTCCGGGATTCCGAAGGAGGCCATCATCGACGGGAAGGTGCCGGCAGTCGACTTGTTCGACTGTTTGGGGAACTCGTCTTCACCCTCCGTCTCGAGGACGACGACGTCGTACCCCCGGGTGGCCAGATCGCGGGCGCACTGTCCCCCGGCGGGGCCCGCCCCGGCGATCACTACGTCGTAATCTTCGTTCATAGCGAATTGAGTGCACTCGAGGGTAATGAGTGTGCATAGTTCGCTTTTTCTGTTTGTCCCGAAACCGGTACCTACCACGGGGATTCTGTGGTTTTCCAGACCACGGATTTTTCGCACGAGACCGTGGACATCACCCCTCCGTGAGGGAGTGTGTGGTCGCGTTCTGGCCAGCGACGGTCCGGGCCAGTCGCTGCCCACAACGCAGTGACCACGGACCCGACGAGCCCTCGAGGACACCGAAGAACGGACCACACGACCGGGGAGAGCGGGTGTTAGCCGGCCCGGTCACCGGGCAGGAGTCGCCTGGCGACCGTCTGCGTACGCACCGTCAACGTCGTCGTCGTCCTGGAACTCGCCTGCAGCGCCGCGTTGATCGCCGCGTAACAGCCGTCGAATCGAACGGTGCCGTCCTCGCGTCGCCACTCGTCGATAGCACGACGCTCGAGTCGACAGGTCGGACACGTCTGGGGTAGCAGGGGCTGCTCGTGGCCGGCAGTCGCCGACCGCGTCAGTTCGAGGCCATCGAAACATCCCCGACAGTGCCCGAGGCCGATGGCGACGGTTTCGGCGAGTTCCACGACCTCCCAGAGCTGTTCCTGCAGGCCGCGTGCGGTCCCACAGAAGGCCGCGAGTGCGTCGCCGAGTCCGCCGGCCTCGGGTTCCGGCCGGTCGGTAGCCAGCGACTCGACCGCCGGATCGTCCACCGCCGCTTCGAGGGCGTCGAGCGTCCCGTCGACGGCCACCAGATGGACGAGGGCGTCCTGGCGCTCGCGCACGTAGTCGGGTTGTGGGTCCTCGGCCGCCTGCAATCGGCTCGGGATGGTCGTCGCGAGCGAGGCGAAGGCAGCCACGTTCGAGATGGCCTCGCTCTGGAGTGTCGTCGCCGCCTGCATGGTCTCGAACAGCGTGTCGCGATCCGTGAGCGGCGTCGCCGCTGACTCGCCCGTGAGTCTTCCATAACAGTCCTCACAGACGGTGACCAGAGCGCTCTCGTGGACCGATCCCTGCAGCGGTACGTCGCCGACGGCCGTCACCCGACCCGGCTCCTCCGTCGAGCCCGCTGAACTGGCTGGTGTATCCGCCGCCGGGTTCGAACGGCGGTCGCCACTCGCCGACGAGGCCGTGGGGTCGGCCGTCCTCGAGCCCTCGCGGGCGGTGGCCACTCCACACCGCCGACAGGTGTGGTCGTCCCGTGCGAGTACCGCAGTTCGGTCGGCCTCCCACGCTCGATCCGGGTCGTCGGATTCCTCCCTCACGAGTCGTCTTCCTCGTTCGTATCGCAAATAGTCTCCGGCTGAACCGGGCCCAGCCCGCCGACTCGAGACGAATCAAAACAGGGTCAAGCCCCGCCCGCCAAGACCCCCGTATGGAGGTTCACCGGATCGCCCTCGGCAACACCGTCTTCGAGGGAGCCAACAACGCGTACCTGTTCGACGGCGAGTCGACCGTCCTGCTGGACACCGGGGAGGCGATCGACCAGACCCGGGACGCACTCACTGCGGGACTCGAGGCCCATGGCCACACGTTCGCCGACATCGATGCCGTCGTCCTGACGCACTACCACGCCGACCACTCGGGGCTCGCCGGCGAGATTCAGGCGGCCAGCGACGCACCGGTTTACGCCCACCGCGCCGACGCGCCGCTGATCGCCGGCGACGCGGACGCCTGGGCAGCGTTCGAGGCCACGCAGCGACGGCTGTTCGACGCCTGGGGAATGCCCGAGGATGCACAGGCAGAACTACTGGCATTTCTCGAGGCCGGTGCGGACGCCGGCATCTACGGAGAGCCGGTCGACGTGACGCCCATCGAAGGCGGGGACACCCTCGAATTTGGAGCGTTCGTCCTCGAGACCCATCACGCACCCGGTCACTCGGCCGGCCTGTGCTGTTTTTCCGTGACCGACCGCCCGGGAGAGCTGTACACGGGTGACGCCCTCCTCCCCGAATACACCCCTAACGTCGGTGGCGCGGACGTCCGCCTCGAGGGCGCCCTCGCCGCGTACGTCGACACCCTGGAGTGGCTCATCGAGGCTGCGTTCGACCGGGCGTGGCCGGGCCACCGCGACCCCATCGACGATCCCGCCGCCCGGGCACGATACATCCTCGAGCATCACGAGGAACGAACCCATCGCGTGGCGACGGCCCTGGATCGGCTCGGCCCCGCCACCGCCTGGAGGGTTAGCGACGCGCTGTTCGGGGGCCTCCGGAACATCCACATCCTCCATGGGCCCGGCGAGGCCCACGCCCATCTCGAGCACCTCCGCGAGCAGGGAGCGGTGGTCCGCGAGGAGCCGGCCGACGAGCCCTGGACGTACGCGCTCACCGCCGAGGGACAGGACCACCTCGAGGCCCTCGAGGACGGGACCGCAGGTGACCGATGGCCCCTCGAGACCGCGACCTGAGACACGTTGTATCGCCAACATTTTGACGTTCCACCAGTTTGGTGTCGCGTATGGACACGACGACGTCGGACGCGTTGCCCGCACGACCCACACTCGGATCGCTGGTCGGGTCGCTGCGCTCAAAACAGAGTTACAGCCACCTCGCATACCTCCTGCTCGCGATTCCACTCGGCTTTGCCTACTGGTTCGTGATGGGGTTCGGGCTCATCTTCGGTCTACTGACGGCGGTCGTTGGGGTCGGGCTCATCGTCCTATTCATCACGATCGTCGTGGTGCGTCTCCTCGGCGACCTCGAGCGCTGGCTGGCAAACGCGCTGTTGACCGTCGACCTCGAGTCCCCGGACGACCGGCCCGAGCCCGATGGGACCTGGACGGCGTTCGCGAGTTACCTCGCCGCGCCCTCCACGTGGCGCGCCTTCGGCTTCGTACAGCTGAAGTTCTTGCTCATGATCGTCGGGTTCATCCTACTGTTCGTCGGCTGGACGGCGCTCGACCTCCTCACGACGCCGCTTCGATACCCCACGACGCTCGAGTTCGGCGAGGTCAACGGCGAACCGGTCACCTGGACGGTCGACACCCTCCCCGAAGCCGCCGTGGCGGTTCCCCTCGGCCTCGCGCTGGCGCTGGTCGTTTTCCTCCTCGCGAACGGCTTCGGCTACGTGGCCGCGCGGATGGCCGAGGCGCTGCTCGATGCCGATCGAAGCGGAACCGACGACGATAGGAGCCACCTCGAGGGCGGACAGCGACCCCCGCTCGAGGGTGGCCGCACCTGATACCGTTTAGTGTCACTATTTACCGATGAGTGCCGAACCGGGGCTGGCACTCACCGCGAAGAGCCGACACGAATCCGTATGAGACGGTTGTCCGGTCGTCGCTTCCCCGCGAGTCCCCCTCACGGCCCGGCACTCACCGGGACGACGGTACACCAGATCGTATCTCCGGGATGGGCTCAGACCGGTTCCTCGCCGGTCCGCCACGAGCGGCCGAGTGCGGTGCGCTCGACGCTCTCGTAGGCACCGTCCTCGAACACCGTGACACGACCAGTCTCCTCGCTCACCGTCAGGGTCGCGATCACGTCCGACCGCGTCGAGACGTCCAGAGCACTCATGTGTCGGGCGCCCATCCATGGCTGATAGGCGAGATCCGGGTCGATCTCCTCCATCCGAAACCGCACTAACTGTTCGGAGACGACGCCGTCGACGGAGACGACCGTGGCCCCATCACAACCGTAAGCAACGGTGGTCGCGGCCTCGAGGAACGTCTCGGGTGCCTCGAGCGGGAGACGCCCGTGGTCCGGCCAGACGTTTGCGCCCATCGGGTCCGCGAACGATCGGATCGACGGACCGACGACCACCGCAACGTACATTCCTGGGCCGTAGACGCGTGATTCGTCCCAGCGGTCGAATCCCAGCGAGATCTCCTCGAGGGTGTACCGCAGGGTTGCGAGCAGGCGTTCGACGCGGGTGTGACTGGGATAGTCGATGTGGAGTGGGTCCACCCCGGCGTCGGTGTCGGCGTTTGCGCCTGCAGGTCGGTCGCCATCACTGTCGACGGTGGGCATACACCCAGTCGCGGTGGCAGGGACAAAACCGTTTCCTCGAGCCCAGATAGGTCGACTGGGCCACAATCCTGAAACCGGCCCCGCCGAAAAAATCGACGGGCATGAATGTAGCGGCTGAGGCGTCGATCGGCGAATACGTCATCGATGGCGAAAACACTGGCACGTTCGCCGTCGACGACGCCAGTCTCACGGTCACTCCTGTGGACCCTGTTGCGTGGCCCTCGTTTGCTGTCCCAACCAGGAAAGTCACCAGTATCACGTTCAAACGCGACACGACACTCCATCGAAACGGGATACTCGGGTGGTTCTTCGCGGGGGTAACCGCACTGCTGATCGTGATCGGCTATTTCGACAGTTTCGTCGGTCAGCCCATGGATCCCGATCTTAGCTTGGTCACCTTCATCCTCGGGCTGTTTATTTTCGGGGGCGTCTCGACCACGTACGACTACCTCGCCGGTGAAAACGACGACGTCATCGTCGTGTCCATCCGAACGGACGACGGCGAACACCACATCGTCACCGGACGGATGAAAAACACGGCGTTCGTCGAGGCGTGTGCCAAACGCATCGAATCCAATATCGAAACGAGAAACCGGAGCGAGGCACTTAGGCGCCACCTCGAGTATGGACGCCACTCGTTTTGAAGAGGTAGTGGCGAACCCACGCTCGTGAACGGGCAGCGGTGATTCGAGACGACGCTCACTCGGCGTCGGAACGTCACTCGAGCAGTGTCCTGAACGGACAGCGGTGATTCGAAACGGGGGATCGGCGACCCGCTCGGTTGGTCAGCGACCCGAACTGCGACAATCCCGCTCAGTAGCCCTCGAGGTCGTACAGCTCGCCGTATTTGCTTTTTGCGTAGGCAAGGAAGTGATCGGCCGTGTAGCCCTCGCCGGTCGCTTCCTCGACGAGATCCGGGGTCGTGTAGCGTTTCCCGTGGGCGTGGATCTCTTCGCGGAGCCACTGGTTCAGATCCGCGAACTCGCCCTCGCGAGTGCGCTCGTCGAGGTCACCCAGGTCGTCCTCGGCGGCGGTGTACAGCTGCGCCGCGAGTACCGACCCCAGCGAGTACGTCGGGAAGTAGCCGAAGGAGCCGTGGCTCCAGTGGATGTCCTGTAAGCAGCCGTCGGCGTCGGTCTCGGGGCGGATACCGAGGTACGCCTCGTACTTGTCGTTCCAGGCCTCGGGGACGTCGGCGACCTCGAGATCGCCCGCAATCAGGTCGCGCTCGATCTCGAAGCGGATGACGATGTGGAGGTGGTAGGTGAGTTCGTCCGCCTCGACGCGAATGAGGTTGTCGTCGTAGACCTGATTTGCGGCTTCGTAGGCCGCCTCGGGGGAGACGGCTTCGAGTTCGGGGAACCGTTCGCGGGCGATCGGGAGGAAGTGCTCCCAGAAGGCCCGCGAGCGCCCGACGTGGTTCTCCCAGAGCCGCGACTGGGACTCGTGGACGGTGAGGTCCCGGGACTCCCCGAGCGGGGTGCCGTAGCCCTCGTCTGGGAGGCCGAGAGTGTAGTTCGCGTGGCCGAACTCGTGGATGGTCGAGGTGATCGACCCCAGCAGATCGGACTCGTCGAAGCGGGTGGTCACCCGGGCGTCGAACTGCGTGCCAGAGGAGAACGGATGGGGCGCGGTGTCGAGGCGACCGCGATCCCAGTCGTAGCCCAGCGAGTCGAGGACGTCGCGGGCGAGTGCCTCCTGGTCGTCGTCGTCGAACTCGCCCGCGAAGGCGTCCGTCTCGATCTCCGCGTCGCTCTCGTCGATGGCCTCGATCAGGGGGACGAGTTCGTCGCGCAGTCGCTCGAGGACGCGCTCGGCCGTCTCGAGGTCGAGGTAGGGTTCGTACTCCGCAAAGAGGACCGCGTAGGGGTCGGCGTCGGAGTCGACGTGGGTTGCGTACTCGCGCTTGAGCTCGACCAGTTTCTCGAGGGTGGGCTCGAAGATCGAGAAGTCGTCCGCCTCGCGGGCCTCCATCCAGGTCGGGTGGGCGTTCGAGGTCGTCTCCGAGATCTCCTCGACGAGGTCCTGAGGGACGCTCGTTGCGCGGTCGTACTGGCGACGAACTTCGCGGACGACGGCGGCCTGTTCGCCCTCGAGGTCCTGGTCCTCGAGTGTCTCGAGCAGTTCACCCGTCCGTTCGTCGGTCAGCAGTTCGTGGCTGAGCGAGGAGAGTGTCGAGAGCTGTTTCGCCCGGGCGGGCGTCCCACCCTCGGGCATGATGACCTCCTGGTCCCAGCGGAGGATGCCGGCGGCGTTACCCACGTTCGCGATGCGTTCGATCCGCGTCTCGAGTTCGTCGTAGGCCTCGAGATCGGCCTCGGTTTCCTGTCCAGTTGCCATACCCGTACACTTCTTGGGCCCGCGGTAAGAGCGTCGTGGTTCCGGTGACGTCACCGATCTAACGGGTGAGACCGTGTCGAAGGTGGACGAGCCCCACGCTTCGAAAGACAGTCCGCTCAACTACGTAGGTTGCTTGGTTACCATAGAACCCACCACAGCTTCTTGAGCAACTGGCAGGGAGCCGAGTCGGCCATCGGTGTGTCACTGGTTGCAGGTGTGACGACGGGCGAATCGATTCGGATCCCGCAACGCGGTTTGCGAGCGAACCTCGACAGACCACTAACCGGAATCGGAGACCGTCGACGATACAGACAGCTCCGTCCTCACCGAGAGTGCAGGGCGAACAGGGCGGGGGAGTTCACGACTTATCAACGACTGGGTCTAAATGTTGTCCCTGCGCAGCCGAGTGGTCGCCGTCGAGCGGAATTGCGCTTTGTTCCCAGAGCGTCCCCGATAGCCCCGTGCTCACCTCGTGGAGCGTCTGGGTGGCTTTGGTATGCACTTCGCTTTCGATAAACCTCGACCACTCCTCGAGCGACTGAAACCCGAACCGGAACCTGATCTCTGGCGACAGGCCGTTTCGGTTGTGCTGGACGGTAAACGATCCCACCGCCTGATGGCTTACCCACTGGATGGCGTTCCGTGAGAGCCAGCGCTCGTAGGCCGCTCGAGACGACCGAACGATGTCGAATTCGATTTCGTACGTGTATTCTGTGTCCATATTGAACTCCGTTTGCGTGGCTTTTGCAGAGGTGACCCCACAGTCGGTGCTGCGTGTGATAGGTATACGCACATCTCCGACTTCGGTGTGTAGCTCAATAGTTCAGTATTTTAAATGCACCCGTCACCGAAATGCCGAGACAGCGAGTTTCGATTCGACAGCAGAAAGGCGCTGTGACATGGCCGATTTCGAGATTCCAGCCGCAGCCGCGAGTTCACCCACGGTTGCCTCCCGAGGCGTTTCGTAGTAGCCAGCGGCGACGGCGTTGGCCGCGGCTTCACGTTGTTTGTCAGTTAAGTCATACAGCTCGAGAACAACTTTGTTCGACCGTTCGGTTCCGTCGCCGTCGATGCGGGTGAGTCGACGTAGTGAGACACCCGCAGTCGCGTGTTTGAGGCCATCGATCAGTGCGGTGAGTCGCTCTCGGTTGGGGAGATAGGTCTCGACAATGAGGGAATCGGCACCGTACTCGGTAATATGGGGGATACAGTCGAACTCGACGAACACCGGACAGTGACAGCTCGCATCGAGTGCCTGCTTCGAGTGAACGATATCGGTTTCGTCGTCGTTCTGGACGGTCGTGTCCGTATGACAATCGTCACCAACCAACTGTTGGTTGATGGATTCGACGCTGCCATCGAGGTCGTCGATTGGGCAACTCACCGAGTCTGCAGGAGTGATCTCGAATTCGGCGTATAGCCGATGAGTTTCGACCGCTCTACTCGGCTGGTCATCACTCATATCGTGTCGTTTCACGCCACGTCTACATAGCTGTTGGGCCTCTATACTGGTCTGTAAGAATGGATGAGGGCGCTACAACAGGGGACCTGACGCAGAGCAACCTCAGTGACGGAGGCGGCTGGGATAACGGAAGGACTCACTGTCGAGGTCGGGGTTTTCGGCCTGTGGCGTGGGTGAAACCTATCCCAGAGGGGGTGTTTCGGAGTTACACTGTCGACGCATCATCGTGGGATTGAACGTCGCGCTTACATACGTCTCGAGTAAATACGTGTTGTCGAGGCCGCTCGCTGCGATACCACCGACCCCAGTATGACACCGCCAACTGCAGGTGACCGGGCCCAACCCACGCGGGTCTCCGTGCTGTTCGAGCGGCGACGCCGACTGCTACTGGCGCTGTTAGTTGTCGTAACCATCGTCGTCGGTAGTGGTCTCGTGTTCGGCTCGGGGGGCGGCTTTGAGGTTGCAACGTTCGGGGTTACGTCCCCGGAACACCAGGCACTCGAGTCGAGCAGTGACCGGTTCGACCGGGAGACACGGCCAGTCTCACAGGTCGTTATTCGGTCCGAGTCGACCGATACAGCCTCGAAACCAGTGCTGTTGGAGACGCTCAGACTCCAACAGGAACTCCGCACAGACCCGACTGTGAACGAGACACTCGTAGAGAGTCAACCGACAGTCGGAGTTGGGAACGCGGTCGCGCTGGCGTCGGATCCGCGGATGGCGTTCGGTGATGAAACAGACGCTGAAACGAAGTATCGAACGCTCGAGGGACGTACCGACGAGCAGGTCGAAGCCGCACTCGGGGTCGCCCTCAGAAGCGACGATCTGTCGCCGCCCGGTCAGCCACCAGTATCCGCACTGCTCCCGCGGGGGTACGAGGCCGGCGAGCACGCCGACGCGCAACTGATCGTCGTGGTTCACGACAGCGAAGCAACCGACACGGAGTTGCTGGCAGCCCAACAGGCGATCGAATCGACCACGGAATCGCACATGGAGGCGTTCGACGTCGACTCATTCGTATTCAGCGAGCAGCTTGTTTTCGATCGGAGCGGCCAGGCGACTGCGGAGAGCATGCTGCTTGTCGGCCCGCTGATCGTGCTCGTCGTGGTCGGCCTGTTGGCGTTGAGCTACCGTGATCCACTCGATGTGGTCCTGGCGTGTATGGGAATCGGCATCGTCTTCGTCTGGTTGGGCGGTGCGATGGCCTGGCTCGGGCAGTCGTTCAACCAGTTGTTGATAGCCGTCCCGTGTCTGTTGGTCGGACTGGGCGTCGATTACGCGCTCCACGTGGTGATGCGATACCGGGAGTCCCGATCGGCCCACCCGGAGTGGCCGTCCGAGATGGCAATGGCTGCCGGGATCACCGGCGTGGTAATCGCGCTCGGAACGACGACACTGACGACTGCGACCGGATTTGTAGTGGGCGTTGTCAGCCCAATCGAGATCCTGCGCGTGTTCGGGCTGGCTGCGGCTATCGGCATCGGATCGTCGTTTGTCGTGTTTGCGCTGTTTATTCCGGCACTCAGAATCGAAGTCGAGACGCTACTCGGTCGGTCCGAGCGGCCGGCACAGCCGCCAGCCACCGTTGGCTCACTCGCCAATATTCGTCGGCTGCTCGACGCTGTCGGGTCCGTTGGAATTCGGCAACCGCTGCTCATCGTTGGGGTCGCGATGCTGGTGGCAACCGGCGGCATGCTGGGTGTAACTGCCGTCGAGACGTCGACCGACCGAACCGAGTTCTTACCCGAAGAAGGGGCCGCCTGGATGGAACCGCTTCCGGAGGCACTCCAGCCGGAATCCGCCGGGGTCAGGGAGCACGCACAGTTTTTGGAGACGACGTTCGAGCCGTCGTCGGATCGGCAGGTCGAGATACTGATCGAGGGGAATGTCACAGCCGACTCCGTCGGTCCGACACTCGACGGGGCACACGAGCAGGCAGCCGACCAGCCCACGACCGTCCGATCACCCACGGACGAACCGCGAATCGAGACGCCGCTCACGACTATCGAGCGAGTCGCCGCCGGCAACGAAACCGTCGCCACCCTGTCCAACGAAAGCGACAGCACGGGTGATGGTGTGCCCGATCAGAACCTGACGGCCCTGTTCGACGCCGCCTACGCCGCTGACGAAGCCGCGGCGAGCGAAACGATCCACCGCACCGACCAGGGCGAGTACGATGCCGTTCGGCTGACCATCGTGGTGGACGACACTGCCGACGCTGCCGACGTCCATGCTGACGCCGAATCCACGGCAGCACTCGTCGATTCGGACCCGAATCTTCGGGCCACGCCGACCGGCGAACCAGTGATCGAGGCCGTCGAACAGCGGGCGATCCTCGAGACCGTGCTCACCACGTTCGTGCTCGCACTTGCGGTAATTACCGTGCTACTGGTTGGCGTCTTCCGCCTCCGCCACCGCTCGTGGGTGCTTGGACTGGTGGCGATCATGCCGGTACTTATGGCCATCGCGTGGCTCTTTGGGACGCTCTCGTTGCTGTCGATCCCGTTCAATGCCGAGACTGCACTCATCGTTGCCATCGCAATCGGGTTGGGAACCGACTATACGGTTCATCTCACCGAGCGGTTCGCGACCGAACGCCGGGAGCATGGCCGTCGCCGGGCACTGCACTTGGCAATCACCGAAACGGGTGGGGCCGTGCTCGCCAGCGGGCTGACGACGATCGCTGGCTTCGGGTTACTCATGTTGACGGTCATCCCCTCGTTACAACGGTTCGGCTTCGTGACTGCAGTCGTGACCAGCTATGCACTCCTTGCGACGCTGGTCGTGCTCCCGGCGCTGTTAACGCTCTGGGATCGACACTGGCGGTGAACGCCAACCGGGCGGAAGGCAATGAGAGCTCCCTCGTGACTGGCGTATTTCGCACTCGGGAACCGTGCTCAGCAATATAAATACCTGTATTGTGAAGAAATGCTTAATTGTGATGGGAGTGGTTACGTTCACCTGTGATGACTAACGATAGCGACGAAGCGCTACCACTCGACGACGAGGAGGTAGCCGAAATCGAGGAGGGGTTGAACGGAAAGTTCACCATGCCCCGTGGCAGTTCCGAGATGCATCGAAGACGCATGCTCGGGGCGATTGCCGGTGCTGGGACGGTCGCCGTCGCTGGCTGTCTGGGACTGTTCCAGGAGCCAGAGGGACGAGAAGAGACCGACGATCCCGGAGCTGACGATGACGAGCCCGCGGACGACGATGATGAGATAACCGAACGACCGGATTATACCGAAATCGATACGATGATGCCGGACTGGGTAATGAAGGATCTCGTCATCCCGCTCGATACCCAGATCGCGTACAACGACGAGCAGA
>LKND01000134.1 GCA_001564275.1 Natrialbaceae archaeon Tc-Br11_E2g14
AGCCACCGGTCCGCGGGGTCGACACCCAGTCGAAAGGCCGAGGCGGTTGCACTCGTGAGCAGGTTCGCGGCCGTGAGCCGGACGCCCTTTGGCTCGCCGGTCGTCCCCGAGGTGAAGACGATCAGCAGATCGGTTACCCCATCGTCCCCTGAATCTCGTTCGAACGGCGCATTCGCTCCGCTGGCCGTCACGTTGCTCGCCGGCCCACTCGAGTCGTCGGCACTGATGGCCTCGAGGCGACCGACTGATTTGGCGTCGCTGAGTCGATGGGTCGGGAGCGCTCCGTCCGCGCCAACCGACCGCGAAGTTCCATGATCGGTGTCCGAATCCTCGAGTGCGTCCAGGACGGGGTCCACGAGGGGGGCCGTTTCCGGCGTATAGTAGGCTCGCGAGACGCCCGCCCGAGCGAGTTTCGAGGCGATTTCCGCGGGCGTTTCGCGAAGATTACAGGGGACCAGCGTTCGCTCGACTCGCATCGCGGCAAAGACCATCGCGACGAAGGCGGGCCTCGTGTCCGAGAGGATCGCGACTCGATCACCGGGACCGCCGGGCAGATCGGACGCCAGCTCCTCCACGGCTCGATCGAGGTCCCGGTAGGACCACCGACGATCGGTCTCGACGTCGACCAGTGCGAGGCGATCCGGCGTCGTGGCTGCTCGTCGTGTCAGCACGTCCCGATTTGGCCAGCTCTCGGAAGATCCAGCGTGGTCGGGAATCATGCCGCCTCACCCCACACGTCACCGATCCCGAGGCCCTTGGCCTGTGGCACCACGGCCGACCCCTTCTCGAACACCACCGGATCCGTGCCCAGGTCCTCGGCCAGGAGAGCACCCGTTGCGACCCCACAGGGGCGGACGTCCGGGATCGCCGCTGCAAGGTGAACGGCGGCCGTTCGGGCGACGACGCCGTCGATGGTCGTCGTGACCAGCGTCTCGAGACCGACCTCGTCCGTCCAGGCGATCACCTGGCGAGCGACGTCGAGTCCACCGAGGGCCATCGGTTTCAGGACCAACACGTCGGCGGCGTCGGCTGCACAGATGGCGTCGACGCCGTGCTCGAGCAGCCCCTCGTCGAGGGCGATGTCGATCCCCCGATCGCGGAGGTCGGCGTGGCCACCCAGGGCGCCACCGGGGAGGGGCTGCTCGAGCATCGACACGTCGTGGGTGGCGAGCCCCTCGATGGCGTCGGTCGCCTCCTCGAACGTCCAGGCACCGTTGGCGTCGACCCGGAGTTCGATCCCGGGCCCGACCGCCTCGCGGACCCGTGCAACGCGCTCGAGGTCCGCCTCGAGCGATCGGCGGCCGACCTTGAGTTTACAACAGCGAACTCCCCGGTCGGTGGCCTCGCGTGCGGCCGCTGCCGAGACACTCGGATCGGTGTCGCCAAGCGTCGTGTTGACGGGAACGCGGGCGGTCCGACTCCCGTCGCCGAGGTACTGGTAGAGCGGGCGGGCCGACCGGGTGGCAAACAGGTCCGCGAGGGCGAGGGCGACGCCGTGTCTGGCCGCGGCGGTGCCCTCGGCCGCCTCGAGAGCGGCGTCGCCACCCGACGCCGCCGCGTCGACCGCGGCCTCGAGGGCGGTTTCACAGTCCTCGAGGGATTCGGTCCAGCCCGGGAGCGGCGTGGCCTCGCCGATGCCGATGACGCCGTCGCGTTCGGCCCGGACCAGAAATCCCGATCGGATTTCGATGGAGCCCGAGGCGGTCTCGAACGGCTCTGCGAGCGGGAGGTCGAACCGCCGAATCCGGAGGTCGAGGCTCACGAGAGCCCCACCCCCAGCGCGAACAGGATCGCGTAGCCGGCGAGGAGTTTACCCGTCTGCTCGAGGGCGGGATTGAGCGCCGCCCCATCGGTCCGCGACATGACCGTCCTGGTCACGAGGGCGGCGTAGGGGAGCGTGAGGAGGGGCGTCAACACGAGTGGACCGAAGCCCCACGCGTGCCAGAACCAGAGCGGGGTGAGATAGGCGAGCGCGATCAGACTGACGTACTCGAGGCGGGACCAGCGATACCCCAGCCTGACCGCGAGCGTCCGCTTGCCCGTCTCGGCGTCGGTCTCGCGGTCACGGATGTTGTTGACGACGAGGATCGCCGTCGAAATCCCCGCGATGGGGAGGCTCGCGACGAAGGCCGCGGGTGGCATCGTCCCCGGCGGAATCGTCGTTGGAAACGCCTCGAGGTGGGCGGCTGCCTGCACGTAGTAGGTGCCGACGACGGCGACGATACCGAAGAAGACGAAGACGAAGAGGTCTCCGAGGCCGTGGTAGCCCAGCGGATAGGGGCCGCCGGTGTACGCCCAGCCACAGACGACGCTCACGAGGCCGATGACGAGGATCGGCAGTCCGCCGACGGCGACGAGATAGGTGCCCGAGAGGATGGCGAGGGCGAAGGTGACGATCGTGGCGAGTTTGACCTGATTGGGTGGGATGATTCCCGACTGAGTGACCCGCGTGAACCCCTCGCGGTCGTCTGTGTCCGCACCCTTCTTGGCGTCGTAGTAGTCGTTTGCGAAGTTGGTGCCAACCTGGATCAGGGCCGCGCCGACGAAGGCCATGAGCGCCGGTAGAGGCGCGAACACCCCCTCGTGGACGGCGAGTCCGGTGCCCACGAGGACGGGTGCAGCTGCGGCGGGGAGGGTCTGTGGACGGGCGGCCATCGCCCACGCTTTCGCTCGTGAGACCTCGGCGGTACTCATTGGTGCCCTCTGGCACTCCTGGGAGTGTCAACGTTGGCATTGGAGCCGGGCCTGCCGGCTGCCGGCGGGAAGTCAACGGCCGTCATCGGCTGGAGTGGCAGGATTGCGGGGGCGATGATCGTCGACGACGCTGGTAAGCGCTCGCGTCGCCCTGATTGGGTGGTCGGCGGCCGTGATTTCGGAGACGACGGCGACGCCAACGGCCCCGGCATCGACGACTGGGCCGGCGTTCGTGGCGGTGATCCCGCCGATGCCGATCACGGGGATGGCGACTGCGTCGGCGACGGCCGCGATTCGCTCGGTGCCGATGCCGTCCTTGCGGTCGGCGACGTCTTTCGATTCCGTTCCGTAGACGGCACCCACACCGAGGTAATCCGCGCCGGCCGCCTCGGCATCCCTCGCCTCCTCGACCGTGGAGACCGAACAGCCCACGACCGCCGACGAGCCGATGAGGTCACGAGCGACCCCGACAGGCAGGTCCGACTGACCGACGTGGACGCCCTCGGCCTCGAGCGCCAGGGCCAGGTCGACCCGGTCGTTGACGATCAAGGGGACACCCGCCTCGGCGGTGAGCGCCCTGACCTCGAGCCCGCGCTCGTATCGCGTTCTGGCGTCGGCAGACTTTTCGCGCAACTGGACGACGTCGATCCCACCTTTCAGGGCCTCGCGGACGATGTCGATCGTGGACCGCCTGCTGGAAGCCGTCTGTGCCGTCACGAGGTAGGTTCCCCAGGTGGCTGGCTCGGGGGTACCCGGCTCGGGCCGCGATGGTGCACCGTCAGTCATGGTCGACGTGAGGGGTGGCGCGAATAAGTGCGTTCTGTCAGGCGATTGCACCCCGTCAGCTTTGCGCTCGTGTGAGTGCGCAATCTTGACGGTCTCGCCGACTCACACTCGAGGCATGCGCTTTGCTCACGCCGGTATTGCGACCGACGATGCGGCGGCACTCGCGGCTCGCTTTGGCGACCTGTTCGACGCCGAGGTGGTCCACGAGGAGCGTTTCGAGGACCTGCAGGTGGTCTTTCTCGCCCTGGAGAACGGCTATCTCGAGTTGCTCGAGCCGATCGAGGACGGAACCATCGCTCACTACCTCGAGGACAACGGCCCGGGGATTCACCACCTCGCTGTCGAGACCGACGACATCGAGCGGGCGCTCGAGCGGGCCCGCGAGTTGGGTATCGAGTTGATCGACGACGCGCCCAGACGGGGTGCCTGGGGCCACGAGGTGGCGTTTCTTCACCCCCGTGATACGGGTGGGATGTTGGTCGAATTCGTGGCAAGCGAACACTGAGTCTGGGTTCGTGGGGCCCTGCCACCCTGCGGCCCAGTCACTCGAGTTGGGCGAACTGATTCAGCGCGTATATCGTCCGGAGGACGTCCACGCTCTTGCCTCGGTCGAAGACCAGTTCGTCCGAGCGGATGACGTGATCGAGGGTGTCTCGAGAGGCGTGTTCGGGGGCGGCAGCGATCCCCGCATCGTTCTCGGCGACCCACTCCATCACCCGGAGATCGCTCTTCGAGTCGCCCATCACGAGCCCGAAGGGATCCGTGACGTCGAGCACCTCGAGGGCGCGTTCGACGCCCGCGACCTTGTTCAACTCGAGGCTCCCGATTTCGGCGGCATCGGCCTCGTAGTAGGCGACGTCGATGCGCTCGAAGATGGCGGCGAGCGCGTCGGGGACGTCGCTGGCGTCGACGTCGGGGTACGCACCCGCCTGTTCGAGGACGCCCCGAATCTCGGGGTCCTCGTTGGCGTAGAAGGCACGAGCGTAGGGGACGTAGGCCTCTCCCTCCCCAGTATCTGCGCGCTCTCCACCACCAGCCTCGAGTCCCTGGGACTCTGCCACCGCCTCGCCCACCGCACTCGCCAGCAAGTCGATCATGTAGACGAGTGCGTCGTCGATGATGTCGCGGGCTCGTGCGGTCCCCGTCTCGTAGTTGGGTTTCATCGTCACGTTGAACTCGTTGCCCTGGAGGTGGCACCCGCGGCGGAGGTCGTCGGGGGCCTCGGGGAGCATCCGCGCCCGCAGGTCGTCGAAGACGCCCCGGATCTCCATATCCAAATCCTCGTAGAGCAACTGTTTCGTCGCCACGCCGTGGCCGGGCGTGAACACGCCGTTGCCCGCCTCGTAGACGATCGAGAGCGTCCCCGAGTGAACGATCTCGCTCCCCAGGCCCTGGATGGCGAATCCCTTGACGTTCTCGAGGGTTTGTCCCGTACAGATCACGATGGGGACCCCCGCCTCGTGAAACTCCGTCAGCACGTGCAAGGTGTCCCGAGGAATCTCGTTGTCCGTCCCGCCAGCCGAGCGCAGGGTTTCGTCGACGTCGAGCACGAGGACGTTCACCCGCCGTCCGTACTTCGCCTCGAGGTCGAGTGCGGTGAACGCCTGGTCTCGCGTCGTTCGGGAGGCCACTTCGGCGAACGTCTCCCCGGCGGCGAAGGCGCCCCGGATCTCGTCTTTCCGTGCCTCCAGTTCGTCGCTCGCCTCCCGCCAGTGCTCGAGGGCGACTCTCGAGTCGACCGGTGGAAAGACGTCGACGAACTCCTGGTAGTCCCGCAGGGTCTTCGTGTCGAACTCGTCGTATAACTGGTAGACGAGGTCGTAGCGTTCCATGCCAGGGGTTGTGGTGGGAA